>CAKUWM010000004.1 GCA_934699305.1 uncultured Saprospiraceae bacterium
TATTTTTATAGAAAACGTAGCATAATATTTTCAAAATCCCGAAGGGATGACATTATTACAAACCAAGAAAAAATGTAATTGCTCAAGAAAAACTGGAATGAACAGATGGAACAATCATTTCACCCATTCTGGGTTCCTCTTTCTGCTATTGAATCTATTCTATAAAAATGACAACCCTTCGGGTTTATATTGATAAAAAATGGAAGGGAAATTTGTTATACACACCCTCAACCTTATACCTTCTTGCTTTTACCCATAAATAATCTCGTTACCATCTCCATATCAATACGTATCAGACCGACCATAAAGCCGACACACATCAGCATTATACCTGCCAATACTCCCGAGATCAGAAATGGTAAAGTCAATAATGATGCTCCATAAAACAAGCCTAAGGATAGTATAAAAAACAGCATCATCCTTACATAAAACCCTTTATCTCCGCCCAAATCAGACTCTTTGCCAAAGATGATGACTTGTCCCACTGCTATCACCAGATTGACACTAAATGCGCTGATAGCCGAGCCCAATGATTGCCACCATGGTATAAAGAGGCTGTTGAGCGTCAGACTAAGTACTATGCCGCCCAGAAACAGCATGTTTTGCCGGCGTAAGCGTCCGGTTGACAGGATGGCAGCGCCATACAAGGTGCTAAGCCCTACAGGTATCATCGTGAGGAATAAAAGCCCGACCGTATCATACCATTTCTCATCACTTTGATGATATAATATCTGAGTAATCTCTTGTCTATACACCCAACCTCCAACACCGACGATAATGGTTATCGTCATGACTATGCCTATGACAAATTTTAATAAATCTCTAAAGGCGCCTTTATCTTCCTGCTGTGTGGAAAGCATCGGTAAAAGTAGATTGGAAAATAATATGGCAAACATCATATAGGTATCTAACATCCTAAATCCTGCGGCATATATTCCTGCCTGATAGTCGCCATCCGGCAATAATGCATGTAACAACACGGCATCCAACCTTCCATAAACACCCATCAAAAAGGTGATGAGCGCAAAAGGCGTTATCCGGACTATCATCGCCCTCAAGAAGGCTAAATCCGGCCTTACCCATTTTAGATGCAATTGGTAGAGAATGAATAGGAAAGCAATTAAAGCGGTGAAGACTACTGAAAGCAAGTATGTTTCGACAAAATAGGATAAATCCGGCGGCGTCATACCCGGATAATACAATGCATAACCCAACAATAGTATCATGATAACCTTATCCATAACAGAAAATATTCCATCTGTCTTATACCATCCCTTCCCGATTATCATCCCACGTAGAAAGGATATCAAGGTCAGAAAAAATTGTATCCCCGCTACCTGGATTATTAATTGTATCTCATCTCCCGTATAATGAAAAATCCAAGCAAATCCCATTACCACCATAAAATACACGACTGCTAACCCGGCTTTAAGTATGAGCAGCCCCGAAAAATAGGTGTGAATCCTGGTCGGATCCATGCTAATCTCCCGCTTGACAAAGTTGGTGATTCCAAATTCTAAAAGAACCTGAAATAAAAGGGTATAATTGAATATACTAAAGAAAAGTCCATATTGTTCGGGCCCTATCGTATTTTGTATCTGTACATCAATACCGAATATATATATCGGTTTGACAATTAGATTTAACGTCAACAGCAATAGGATATTGATTGCAAATGCCCTTTTCATGGCTTCAAAGATAGGCTGTTGGAAGCATTCCGTTATCTGATATCGATAAAAAATCCACTATTATGTCATTACTCCATTTGATTTGTTTCATAAATTTATAGATTTCCACATTTAGTGCGAATACACAATTCTGATTATACTGTTATGCTTTATCCTCATTCTTCTACCTTTAGGTCGTATATTATAGCTTTTCGAACAAACTATACTGTATGATGGTAACATATTGCATACATTCAATGAGTGACTTTCAACTCACCTTCCGCATTTGTCTTATGCGGAATAAGGGTGATTACAAAGCTACAAATTAGCATAATAATGACTATTCCAAATATAAGCAGTATATTACGTTCACTTCGGCAGCATTTAAAATGTAAAATATGGACTACGACAATTCAAAGTTTAAAATTTGGACATGGAAAAACCCAATTGTCTTACATTGGATAATAAACCCCGGACTTGCATTTAATGAATTAATATTAGGGCAAAGAGTTCCAAAAATAATGTTGATCGAAAGGGATTCTACAAAAAACCTTTACGAAAAAACTAAAATTCCTTGTCCTCACTGTGGAACTCTTCACCCGGGACAAAAATGGTCAACAGAGAATAACGCATTTAAAAATTGGTTTGGACTTTATTGCGACAACTGTGGCAAAATTATCCCATGTTTAATGAACTTAACTAGTTGTCTTTTTCTCGGCTTGACCTTCCCTTTTTGGTTTTGGTTTAAAGATAAATGGAAAAAGAAATGGCTAAAGAATCAGCCTGATCGATACAAAAATCTTGATTTATCAACTGTTCCAAATCCTTTTAGTGGTCATGGTTGGGTTAGGATGGGTCTTTCATGGGGTTTTATTATGTATATACTTATAATTGTCGTTCCTCCATTTTTTGAAGGAGATGGGTTAACCATACAAAAAGCACTTATTGGTATTCCATTTTGGGCAATAGGTGGACTTATCTTTGGATTTGGGATGAAGGTAATTATTGGCAAAAATAAGCCAAAGGCAGCATCAAAATAGAACGATATCCTTTATACTCTTTTCCAAATGACGCCTTATTAAGAAGACTTAATGAGTTTTTTTTGCTCCATTTGTTCATAAAAAGTCCATTTATCCAATAAAACAGTGGTTTGGTCTTTTTCGGAGACAAGAATAATATCGGATTGATCTTGAGAAAACTTCTGATAACATATCATCCAGGGCGTGTCAGCCGGAAGGATAAACACCGGCTTCATCGGCAAAATAGAAATCGGTTGATAAAACAAGGAATCCTCCGCCTCAGCAATCACTTCTCTCGAAATACTTCCCAACACATGACTGCCACTATATACCGGAAAGAACTGTTGGCTGGAATATTTGATCAGCTCCTTACAATTAATGATGAGGTCATTGTCCTGCAAGGAGTCGTATTCTTTATGTCCCAGATCTCCTATTGTTGTAGTCTGCATAACATTTTCGGCTTTGGTAAAGCGGTACTCTGCATAGGCGCCTTGAAAGATAAATAAACCGATCAATGCCAATATAAAGTTGCCCTCATAGATTCCATATACGACGAATACAGCACTAAAAACTTGTCCTATTCGGGCTGCAATCAAAGTCGCTTTGACCTTTGACACCCTCATTGCTATCAAGCTGCGTAATACACGGCCTCCATCCATTGGGAATACCGGTAATAAGTTGAATACCACCAAAACGATATTGGTTAGCATAATCATACTCAACAATAAGGCCGGATTGTCTTTAAAATCATACGCATTCTCCACATCAATTCCAAGTGGATTGACGCCCATTCCAAATGCCAGCAGTAGGTATAAGAGTGCGGCTATGACAACATTGACCATGGGCCCTGCAATGGCGACTATGAGCTCTTGTAGTGGCTTATCCGGCATTTTAAGCAAGCGAGCAATCCCTCCCAAAGGTGTAAGAATAATGTCTGCTGTCTTTACCCCATATCTCCGGGCAGCCAAGGCGTGACCATATTCATGAAGGATGACACACAAAAACAGGCTCATCATAAAGACACCGAACCATAGAGCGCCTATCACGCCCATATTATCCTGATGCCCGGTATATATTATGTAGAAGATGATGTAGCCGAATGTCCAATGTATTTTGACAGGAATATCAAAATAAGTGCCGACATAAAGCGAACCTTTTTCAAATATGGACAATGGTCAGAGAGTTATATCTTATACAACGTAACCCGGTTGATATAGTTCACCATTGATGACACTACGAGCAATTACGAGTTTTTGAATTTCACTTGTTCCTTCATATATTTGGGTTATCTTGGCATCCCGCATCAATCGTTCGACGTGATATTCCTTGACAAATCCATAACCTCCGTGTATCTGGACCGCCTCCACCGTATGTCGCATAGCCACATCCGAAGCGATGAGCTTGGCCATAGCGGCTGACGTCGTATAGTCTAAGTGCTGATCCTTCATCCATGCTGCGCGATGTACCATCAGTCTGGCGGCTTCTATATCGGTTGCCATATCCGCTAATTTAAAGGCTATAACCTGATGATTGTATATTTCTTTTCCAAAAGATTTCCGCTCTTTACTGTATTTTGTCGCCAATTCAAATGCTCCGGACGCTATACCCAATGCCTGTGAAGCAATACCTATTCGACCTCCCGATAAGACTTTCATGGCAAACTTGAATCCAAAGCCGTCTTCACCAATTCTGTTTTCTTTAGGCACCTTTACGTCGTTGTACATTATCGTGTGCGTGTCGGACGAGCGGATACCCAGTTTATCTTCTTTGGCTCCTATTACCACACCCTCCCAGTCAGTTTCTACGATAAACGCATTGATTCCACGGTGTTTCAACTCGGGGTGGGTCTGCGCTATCACAAGGTGAATCTTGCTACTGCCCCCATTGGTAATCCAGTTTTTAGTGCCATTGAGAAGGTAGTGGTCACCCATGTCTACAGCTGTTGTCCGTTGGCTTGTGGCATCAGATCCGGCCTCCGGTTCACTAAGGCAAAATGAACCTATGATCTCTCCCTGTGCTAAACGGGGCAAATATTTTCTCTTTTGCTCTTCAGTCCCATATTCTTCCAACCCCCAGCACACTAAGCTGTTATTGACAGACATAATTACACTACAGCTATTATCTACTTTTGAAATTTCCTCCATCGCGAGGGCATAGCTGATGGTATCCATTCCTCCACCACCATATTCCGGAGAAACCATCATTCCGAGGAATCCCAGTTCTGCCATCATCTTAACCTGATCCTTTGGAAAAATCATATCCCGGTCTCTTTCAATGACTCCCGGAAGACATTCTTTTTGTGCAAATTCTCTGGCAGCTTCTCGTACTGCCATTTGTTCTTCTGTTAATGAAAAAAACATAGCTCAATCGTTGTTGTGTGGCAAATATATTAATATTTTCAGGAAAATTGGATTAATTCAAATAAAACGAGACCAGTCCGTCCTTAACCTGAATTCAGCAATCGAGGTTTTACAAGCCCGAAGATTGCTGATTATGAGGAACCTCCCGATGTACGAATCGTTTCAGCATTTGTCCATTTCAGAATATGGGGTTAATGACTTGGTGCATCATGACCATTACGATTTTTGTCGTCACAAAAACAAATAAACCATTGATACGTGGCAAATGCTATATTTTTATTTCAACACCACAATAGGGCTTTCCGTCATTTACCGGATTTTCACAAATTTGGTATGCATGCTAGTCTGCCCTATTTTATCAGATAAGACGATAATATATACACCTTCCGACATATCACGTACATCAATAGAGTCGTGATACTTACCTGACAATACAACTCTACCGGTAATATCATAGATACGATATGTCATGAAGTCTTTACTATTCATGGTTTCACCCACATGCAGAACCGACTGTACCGGATTGGGGAAAACAGTGATTTTATTCTGTTGTGTTGTGTGTTTTGCCGACGTTAGCCAAGAGTCCTGGAATTTGGCTCTGACCATCGGAATTCCTTTTAATAGCGGGGAAGTAGTCAATTCTGTAAGAGGCTTCCAATCACCCGTAGATTTGTAATAGGTCAAAGCTTCGCCCCCTTCATAATTGCGATCAAATCCCACCGGAATAAATTGTCCTGTTGAAGATACCGAAAACTGTTGCCATCCGATATAAAAATCACCCGGCGGCAGATACAATGGTGTCGGCTCTTGCGTGAGATCATTTACAAGTGGATATGTTGTAAACCCTTGCAAGGTATCGTAGATAGCATCCGCATAAATAGGTCTTTGCAGCGGATAATAATAATCCGGCTCTTCCTTCAGACTTCCTATCCACACTTTTATGTTAAACAGCTGGTGGCTCACATCATCATATAATCGGGGAAAATGAAACTGCACAGCACGCAATGTATCTCCCACATTTAAATGATATTTCACCGCAATCTGTGACTTTACGCTATTGTTGGCTTCAGCTGCTATATTAAGTTCTGCACTTCCGTCATCGTAAGCCAGTGTATAACCCACTTCCGTCATCGTGCTTGCTTTATTATTTCCCTCAAGATAAACAACCTCCTGATCTTGATCATAGCTATACGCCGTCCTAAACATGAGAGGCAGATTACCGGCAGGGACAGAAGCTACCTTGGCTTTGACTTCTTCCGGATCGAAGGCGTTATCAAAAGAATTGAAACCCGCCGGTGGGTTAAGTTGTGGAACAGAGTTGACGAGTTCTTTTTCCAGTATCTTGGTGTTGGTCGTCAGTTCTTCTATCTTTAATCGGGTATTGCTTATATCTTCCGGAATTTCTAAGAAATGATTAAATAGGCGAATCTTTGTTTTATCTGCCAATTCAGTAGATTCAAATCCGGCAAACTGTCGGTATGGAATGGAAGAGTATGTTTTCAAAAGACCATTGGGCGGTTGTGTAAATGCTATGTCCATCTGATTTTTTGTCGGCACCTGATTGGCGACCAACTTTACATAATCCAGATGCCAGGTGCTATATACGCCGAGGCGGTAATTATAGTTGACAAATCTGAATTGAAATCCTTTATAAAAATATTTTGAATCTACCGACACGCTATAGAATTCAAATGGTGGAACATACGTTGATGGGTTAGATGGATCAATTCCTTTGTAGGATGATATTTTCTCCCACTGTCCGGTGACACTTTTAAACTCCAGCTCCATGCTATCCCTCAACTGGTGATTGTATGTCTTTCCCTTGGGTTGTAAGTAAAAACTTAGGTAAAGTGGATCCGCTGGAGATAAGGTACTCAGGTCAATGTAACCCGAAGTTAAATAGTCAGATCGACCAAAGCTACCCCCATAAGGTGTTCCATTGCTATTCAAGCCGTCGAAGGTGGCTACACCAATGCTGGGCGGCATATCCGCCATAGTGTTGTTGACAAAAACGTTGTTGTCAACCCATCGGGTCGGATCCGGATATTTGCTGTTGTAGGCAAAGTCGTCGAAAAATGGCAGCGTGAGCGGCTGAACGACATCAACCTTTATTTTATACTCCGTTTGTGCTCCGGAAAAAGCAATATAATTAAACGCTAAATCGTACGAATTAACCGTGGCGCCGGAGTGAGCAATAATTTTTACACAATTGTCTTCGACTTTGACATTCAAATCCGCCGGCACGGACGACGTCATTATCAAGGTATCGAAAGTGCCGACATCCGGAAGGTTGATGCACACCTTTTGGCTATCAGAAGGAATAATTACCACCCTCGATTGTTTGATGGCGTTGCGTTGTTCTAATTCAGATTGAGTTGAAAAAAGAGCGGTGTTTTCGGACAATCCATAGAATACAACCTGACTTTGTGCGATTACACTCCAACACAATAAAACGACAATGAGGGATATATTACAAGAAAAACGCATCATTCAATTTATTTTTAGTACAAACGAATAGTATATATACTTTGTTGCTATTGGTTTTCATCATCCGGGCAGTCGGCAGGTCTGGAATTGCTTAAGCTTACAAAGATAGTATCTCCTCTATTTATTTTGTAATCAGGCATATACTCCGGCTTCTGCTCTACAACATATTGGCCGCCATTGCCACTTGCTACTATAATGTGTACATCATTGCTCGCCAAAAACAAAACCTCTTCATACGTCTTGCACACGAAGTCGGGAATGAGGATTTGTCCGCCCTGCTGTGATGAAATAATAAATTTTAGCTTTGCCCCACGCGGCAAGTTGATGTTGTCTTTTATCCCATTTACGCTGATTATGGTATCCGTTCCGTATATTACCTTGAGGATTTGTCCGGGAATGCCTTTATCAAACTGATTGCCTACGACCTCCGACTGAATTTCATATCCTTCACGTAAAACCCTGCTTTTTAACTCAAAGCTTTTACCGTATAGTGCCGGGAGAGAACTTACCGGAATCATGTCAGGTGAATACTTGGTTACCGTAACATATATTTTTCGCCCTTCCTTGGCAAATGTCCCTTGTTCCGGATTCTGTGCCAAAATTATTCCGCCTTTTTTTCCTACTACAAATATTGAATCCGACACGATAACCTCAAAGCCGTCCTTCTCCGCCATCGTGGAGGCGAGGTTAAATTCCACGTCAACAAGCTTGGTTATTGGAATCTTTTCTCCATGGTGCGTATATATTCTCAATACAAAAAGCGTTATGAATACCAATACGATAAACGTGGCAATCATAAGACCTACATGAATCCAAAAATACTTTGATTTGAACATATTTTAACCCTGAATTTCTTTACTATGGCTATGCTTCCATTGTAACGATATAAAATCAAGGGACAAATATAGTTTATTAGATTTTGACGACTCGTTTTTTGGCTATATAATTTCCGGATTCCACAATGATTATATATTGACCGGGATGTAAGGACGACAAATCTATATTCATCCTTCCTTTGTCAGAAACCACCTTTTTTGACAATAAAGTTTGTCCCTGTATATTGACAACCCGCACCACGGCATCTTTCCACATTCCTCGATCCATCATCGTCAACTCAACCATTCCCGATGAAGGATTGGGGCTGACTGCTATGGATTGATCCCTGTCAACCTTACTTGTGTTGGAAGGATGACTGTCATTGACATCAATAATAAATTCTTCCGGACCAACAAAACTATTGGTATAATCGTAGGCCAAAAAGAGAAAATAATCCTTTCCCTGATAACTTTTTTCTGTAGCAGAATACGTTAATTGTCCATTATCAATATCTGCCTGCGTAAAGTGGTCTCCTACGACCAACTCTTTATTGCCTGCTAACAAAATGCCGTGCAGAGGCAATGAAACAAGGGTATATTGCAATATTTCATCCTTATTCTCAACCGACTGGCAGAATAGTTCCGGATGTTGTATTGGCTTGGATTCATTGGTTCTTATATTCAGCTGGACGTTATTCACTACTTGAACATTGTGTGTCAGGTCTGCGCTTGTTCTAAATGTACGGAGTTCTGACCATCGACCGAAACCACACTGTCCCAACGATCGCACTCTCCAGTAATAAATCACACCTTCCGGTAAGTTTGCAATATCAGACACTTTGTTAAGCGGACCAAAGCGATCTGCCAAAGGAGTAATAAAGTCGGGATTATTGGCCAATTGAAACTGGTACCCCAGAGAGTTGTTGGCCAATTTCCAAGAGAAAACCGGATTATTCGGAATGTTTTGGCTATGATCTTCAGGACTATTAAAGCCGGGAACAACCTGGTTGTCATCCTGTATAGACACATTTACCGAGCGAAATAAGGTGTCTCCCTGGTCTGCAATCGACATAAGTTTTACTTGAAATTCTCCGGTTAGATCTTCTGTCGTTGCATCCATATTCAAGACTACGGCTTCGCCCGGTAAGAATGTCGCCTTGGATGGCTTTACAACCAAATCAGGATGACCCGAATCCAATACAATCAACTGAATAGAGTGATCATAATTTCGCCAGGCAACACTTTTAACAACAAGGGAAGCCGTACTGTTCCGGCACAATATAACATCATGGGGTAGAATGTCAAGGCTATATCCGGGCGTTGCTGGCTGCTTCACTTTTATCGTCTTAGGAGAAATATCTAAAAATATATTATCGGCACCCTTAATTTTGAATCGGGCTCTGCTCGTTGTTTTCGGCAACATAACGAATTCTCGTCCATCGTTGGGCGTATTGGCAACCAAGGTGTCGCTCCATGTAAGACCATCCGTTGTACTTAGGATGATATTGACAGATTTACAGTTCACGGGTGGCTGATCTGTATTGGCAATATCCCAGGTAAACTCTACAAACTGCCCTGTCAGAAATGATGTATCCACAGTTACATTGGGGAAGGTAAACCGAAAAGGTCCGGCCTGATCTGTTGCACTAAATTTAAAGGAGGCTATATCATGTCCGCCGATCAGGGAGACATTATCTCTTACGGTCATCTTAAAATTTAATTCTCTTGTAACTTCCGGCAACCGTTCGAGTATGCTATTAACCCCTGAATTGATGATGCTCAAATTAGGAAAAAGCCGTGTACCGGAACTGTTAGGCAGTACAGACACGAAAAGTGGTCCGGTCTCATAGTTTTCACCCAAAGGCTCGCCCTGTCCAAGGTCATATTGCTCCCAATTGTACGTGAGGTTGTCATTATCTACATCCGTAGCAATTCCTTCCAGTTCAAAGGGTGTCAGCATGGGAATGGTTTTATCCTTGGGTGAGAGAACCTTTGCCTTTGGGTCATGGTTGATATCGGCGCCCCAGCTGCCACATGTGTTTTCCAGCTCTTCGGTCAACCTGCTCACTTCAATGATGTTGGCGACATGGAAATAATCTGTTCTTTCTCCTACATTATCTGCTCCACAATTATTGCCGTAAGAAAGGATGGTACTTCCGGCACCGGGTTCAAAAGAAGAATTTGGATTATATTGAGTACTTCCATTACAGGCATTGAAGGTATGTCCGCCTGAGAACTGGTGGCCTACTTCATGCTTGAATGTGGTAAAGAAGTAGTCTTCATCACTACTTCGACATGACACACCTCTGGCTTTGTTATCGTTATTACATGCTCGTCCCCAGACGACACCGCCTACATCAGAGCATGTCTTGGTAAATACCTGTGCTAAGTCATAGCGAGTATTGTCCACAAGGCTATCCAAAAAATCCTGATTTTGCTGTAAAAGGTCAAGTCCCACAGTCTGATTATAAAAGTAATCTTTCTGCGCATCCAAATTAAAAAGTTGAGAGGTGTTGTCCATGAGGTCTAATCGAATGCCGAAGTCAATGTTATATCTGTGATTGAGCAGGTTGAGTGTCTGAACCACTTTGGCCATAACTTGATTCTCCGTATTGCCTACTTTGTCGGCAAAGCCGGATGTACAGCTTATCGCAATGGTAAAGTGTCGCATTCTCCTTTCGTCATCACGTGGTTTAATATTGTTTTCTTGACTATGATGAGATATAGTTGATTCTGTTCCACATCCTATCAATTGTTCGTAATCCAATAAAGCAAGTTTTTCATTTAAATTATAGACAGCATAAAGTTGACGGTCATTGTTGCTCGACCTTATCATCATTTGTTTGTTTTCCATGTCAAAGGTTCCATAAAACCCTTCCGGGCTTATGCCAATGCGACCAACTACCACTGGCTTATCATCAGAATACGCAACATAAGTCTTGATCTCTTTAAATTTTGCTTGATCGCCTTTACCCATGATGGGGTTGTATATAATATTTAAATTGACCATCGCGCCATCTTGACCGATCGGCAGTTGAAGGTTGGTCTTCTCTGTGCGTCCTGCACTTAATAAGGATAGGTTTAAGGCATCAAAATCAACGCGATAAAAGTGCGTTGACAAGGGCAGCATCAACTCTTCAAATGCTTTAATTTGGCTTGTTCGATCCGGAGACGTGGGATGCCATTGTAATTTAACATTTTGGCTTAACAACAAATTGGGTATTATGAATAGAAAAAGCGCAATGGCTCTGTTTACCATCATGTTTCTTGAATTTAAAGAATGAAAATTATGCTGTGAGGTTGATAAAAAACCGTTCTTCTCTATCCATATACAATAAGAGAAGAACGGTTTTAACATTAAAGTTTAACTATTTTATGAATAGAATAGAATAGTTCTGAAGAAACTGTTATAAAGTATATTCCTGCCGGCATTGAGTCAATATCCAATTGAACCGTTTTATTGCTAAACTTCTTTGTCATAACAACTTTTCCTGCAATGTCGGTTACTGTGGTTGTAACATCCCCCGGTTGTTTAATATCAGACATGTCAATACTAACGAGTCCATTGGTCGGATTGGGATATACGGAGATTAGCTTTGAAATATCCTGTACTACCGGTTTAGTGGATACGGTATTGTCTTTATTCAATTCAACATTTAGGCTTTCTGGTGCCAGATAAGCAAATTTATCATTTCTAACCAAGAAATCTACTTTATCTGAACCTTCATATTCCGGATCATAAGGCACGTATCTTACCGCCCAGTCATTGAGGTGAGCTTGTAAGAAGCCGTCCCCCTGGTGCAATTCTTGTCCATACAGGGTGAAATATCCGTGTACCGGTTCAGACAAAAGAATATACCTTATTTGGTCATCGCCTGAGCCTTCACAAGTATATAGCAAATCTTTGCTTTCAAGTACTTGGCTATTGGCAGAATTCACTTTAAACAGGTTGTTATTGACCTTAATAATAGGTGGGCTCGTTATGCTTGCACATAAGTCAAAGTCAATATTATTAACTTTTCCGGAAGAGCCGCCTCTCAGTGTAGTAATCCGTATAGACCAATTACCTTGTACCGGCTCGTTGTTGAATTCATCCAATGGATTCTGAGGTTTAAATGTTCTATTGGCTTTAATTTGTCCGCAAGACAATTCTAATGGTGAGGCATCGTCAAATGATGTTAACATTCCTGAAATACCGGCACATCGTTCTGAGACCAATACAATCTCTTTGCCGGTAGGCGAAATGGCTGATATTTTAAGCTTAGATATGTCTGAATGGCTTATGTCAATGTTTTTAACGTTGATGTCGGCGACAACACCCGTGCTGTTGCTGATGTCAAATAAGACATTCACCGGAGGCGCTGTAACATTGCTTGACAGAGCCTTTGGAAGACCTAATGCACCTATTGTATTACATTCGAACAAAATGGTCTGGAATGAATTATATTCTGACCATGGGCCATCAAAGCATCTATTAAATGCTCTCACGCGCCAATAAAAGACGGTTCCGGGAGAGAGCACTTCCAGAGAATGGTAAGCCGATTCGGGTCCAGAATAGGTATCAAGGATATTATCAAATTTCGGATCAGAGGACAACTGGAACTCATATTCATCGGCTCCCGGTATCGGATTCCAGTCAAAGATCTGTACTTGATTCTGGTTGAATGAGCCCGGCAGGGGTGAGTTTGCGCCTGTAAATTCAAGCTTTGAAGGCAATACTTCTACATCGACGTATCTCCATATTGTATCCTGACCTTCTGCTATAGCTCTCAAGCGAATGGTGTAAAATCCGGCTTCTGTAACATCCTTTGTATCAATATGCAATGAAATAGGCTCGCCTACCTTTAAATCTTGTTTATCCAGATTAATAATGGTGTTTTGAGGCCATCCGTCAACCAATTCTACCTTTACATCCTTGTCAAAACCTTTCCAGGTTATCCCCTTGATAATAAAGTCTTGTGGTTCGGCCGGACACAATAGCGCATTGTGGGGATAAACATCATAAGAATAGCCGGCACTATCGGGTTCTATTGTCCTCAATGCCCGCTTTGAAATGTCTAAGAAGATACTTCCGTTGCCTTTAATTTTAAATCTTCCATTGACTGCTTTCTTGGGAATCATCACAAATTCAGCACCATCATTGGGTGTCCTAACGGCAAGGGTATCTGTAAAGTCTGCTCCGCCATTGGTTGAATAAAAAATATCAACATATTTTGCGTTGACCGGGGCTTTGTCAGAATTAGCAACATCCCATTTCAACTCAACATACTGTCCTACCTTAAAGGCTGTATCACTTATTACACCGGGGAAAGTAAAGCGGAATGGTCCTGCATTGGAATCCACTTTAAAGCGAAAATCAGCGATACCGACGCCGCCCACTATTGAATTATAATCTCTTACGACTAATTTCCAATTCATCTCACGACTTGCATCCGGCATACGATCCGCTACATCAAAAGTCTCTGAGGTAATATAACTAAACCTCGGTACCATACGGGTATGGCCGCCTGCTGTGGGTGGATACGTCCGGTTGAGCGGGCCTGTTTCAAAGTTGGTGCCCAGTGGCTCCCCATTCCCTTGATCAAATTCTTCCCAGATATAAATTAAATTATCGTTGTCTTCGTCCGTGGCACTACCAATTAACTCATACGGCGTAAGTTTGGGAATTGTCAACTCGGCGGATTCGTATTGTGGAAGCTGAATTTCAGGAATATGGTTGACATCATCAGCAAAGTAGCCACACGTTGCATACGCCTTATTGTGCGCTCTAACTTGTAGGATGCTGATGACATGAAAATAATCGTCTGCACTACCTACGATATTATCCGGACCACATGCTCCGGGATATGCCATAATGGTACTACCACTTCCTGGTTCATAAGCACCCTGTGATGCTTGCTGAGTAGATCCGTTGCAGGAGTTGAATGTATGGCTTGCGCTAAATTGATGACCCATTTCATGTTTGACGGTCGTGAGGAAGTAACTAACATTTGTCGGACCACAACTGATACCTCTTGCTTTAGATTGGTTGTTACATGCCGATCCACTGACTACACCTCCCACATCAGTACACCATGTAGTCCACGTCTGTCCAATATCATAGTCTGCTGCCTGGATTTTTTGTTGGAAGAACTCCTGACTTGGTCCAAGTAGGTTGCCACCATTGTTCTGTATTTTAAAGAAGTCTTCTTCCTTCGTCATATTAAATAGGTTGGTAGTCTTGTCGATAAGATCCAACTGAATGGCAAAGTCCTTATTATATCTAAGGTTAACCTGATTGATGATTTGAACAATTTTTGCTAAAACTTGCTCTATCGTGGTGGCATTGATATCGGAGACAAAGCTGGATGTGGTGGCTATTGCCACTTTAAAGTGCCTCATTCTGACTTCCGTACTACGCTCATCCAATGCATCCTCACTGGAAAACGCTCCCTCAAATTCACTATAATCAGCACCACAAGCAAGGGGTGCCAACAAGTCTTTGGGAGATAAATTATCTGACAATCGAAATACCGAATAAAGATTATTATCCTTTTTATTAACCTTGTTGATGAGGACTTCACGTCCATTGATATCAATGGCGCCATAAAACCCTTCCGTGGAAATACCTATCCGCCCTTCCAACTGTCCGGTTTCAATTGATAGCAACTTAAAGGTTCTTATCATTGGGAATCTAGCTTGGAGAGTAGGCTCCATTACAGCTGAAGGGACGACTCTATATTGCCGGCTTTTACCATCCAATAATGGTATATTTAGTGTGAATCCCCGGGAATCCGATACGTCGGACTGGGATAAAAGAGCACTCAATGATCCAAAGTCCACCGTAAATAAATTGGTAAGAGGTACGTTTTCATCGCTTGCCATGCTGCGACCCATTGCTTGTTCTCGGGAAACAGACTTCCATTGGACATCTTGAGCATTCGTCCATGTAGTCAAAACGGTTAAAAGGATTAAGAGGAAAAATTTTTGCATCGAATTTTAGTGCTTCAGATTATAAATAAAAAATAATAGTTTGGAATATTTAGAAAGTAATTTCAAATTGGAGACAATCCTTATTGGAAAAGTTGCGCAAAGATATTATATTATTTGGAATTTGTCTTAATTGACACAATACAAATTCGGGTTTTATGTGTTAAAGTTTATTTAAACCAACGAATCAGGTGATAGATACAATATGCCAAAACAATACCTGCTATATTGGAAAGCATGTCAGCGAATTCAAATTCACGAGATTGTTGTATTGTATGTTGGATGCCTTCCATGAATACGGCATACATCAACAGTATAAAGAAAAGTCGATACCGTACCTTGGCGTTGTCACTATTCGTGCTCAATAGGTACCCAATGGAAAGCCCGAAGAAAGATAAAAAATGAATTACTTTGTCTGCGTGCTTTAGCCAGGACCAATTCAATGAAGGTATATCTCTTCCGGGTAAAAGAAGTAAAATAGTAAGAATAATAGTCCAGAGCACGGTCAGGATCCTGATCGTGCTCTGTCTATTTTTTATTTTTAAAATCATTAACCGATAAAGTCGGCATAGCCGTCACTATCCATCAGGCTATCCAGTTCAGAAGGGTCAGAAATTTCGATCTTAACGAGCCATCCCTCTTCATACGGAGACGTGTTAATTAGGCTGGGGTCATCTCCACCGCTTTCGATGAGGGCAGGATTCACTTCAATCACCTTTCCGGATACCGGCAAAAACAGGTCGGAAGTGGTCTTTACCGCCTCTACGGCTCCGAAGATCTCGTCTTTGGCGATGGTCTGACCTTCGGAATCGATATCAACATAGACTAAGTCTCCCAATTCTCCTTGGGCGAAGTCCGTGATTCCGACAGTTCCAATGTTGCCATCCACTTTAATCCATTCGTGTTCTTTGCTGTACTTTAAATCTTTTGGGATACTCATGATCAGGTCTTTAGTTTTTTTGATTATTAATAATTTCTTTTAAATTGTCAAATGTAATAGACTTTGGTCTTTCAAGAGGCAGTCCGAGGACTCTGGACCAACACAACTGTGCCAATACGCCCATTGCGCGGCTTACGCCAAATAATACCGTATAAAAGCGGCTTTCCTTCAGGCCGTAATGGATAAGGATAGAGCCACTATGCGCATCCACATTAGGCCAAGGATTGGCAATTTTCCCCAAATCTCCCAATATTCCCGGGACAACGTCAAACAGCTTCCACACAATATTGACATACTCATCATCCGGCATATATTTTTCGGCAAATCTTTTCTGTTCCATAAATCGTGGATCCGGTCTTCTCAATACTGCGTGTCCATATCCGGGAACGACTTGTCCTGCAGCCAATGTGGCGTGAACATAGTCCGATATTTGCTCTTTAGTAGGGTTGGTAGATCCTATTTTTTCGATCATTTCGTTGATCCAGTTAACCACTTCTTGATTGGCAAGTCCGTGTAATGGACCGGCAAGGGCATTTAAGCCTCCACTCAATGAAAGGTATGCATCGCTAAGAGTCGATCCGACGAGATGTGTCGCGTGGGCACTGGCATTGCCTCCTTCATGGTCCGCATGGATAGTCAGGTAGAGGCGCATCAGGCTTTTAAAGTCGGGAGCCTCAAAGCCGAGCATGTGTGCAAAGTTGGCAGCCCAATCCAATCCTTTGACGGAATCGATGTGCTTGCCTTCATGGAACACTTTTCTATAAATATATGCTGCTACTCTCGGCAGTCGAGCGATGAGCGTCATGGTATCCTCATACGTCGCATCCCAATAATCCGCTTTATTTAGACCTTCGTCATATTTTTTAGCAAATTCACTGTCCGGCTGCATCGCCAAAACAGCCATGCTGAACATGGTCATCGGATGGACATCATTGCCGCAGGCATCCAGCACGTCGTACACGCCCTGTGGCAACTCCGCTCTTTTTTCCCATTCTTGGCTTAACCAGGAGACTTGCTCCTTAGAAGGGATGTCTCCCGTTAACATCAACCAAAATAGCCCTTCCGGAAGGGGCTCAGAATCACCTTCTGCACGAGGTAAATGCTCTACCAACTGAGGAATAGAATATCCTCTAAAACGAATGCCTTCCTCTGCATCCAATAGGGAGGTTTCCCACAACATTGATTTGATACTCCTCATTCCACCTACAAGCTGGCTTACCTTCACATTAGCTATTTTCATGTCTCCATGCACCTTGGTAACGGCTTTCAACTCATCTCTCACTGGAAAAGCTTTCGCTTTAAAAAGCTCCTTTAACGGATCCATACTATGTAAAATATTTTAAAGTCAGATAATAAATTCAGATAACATCTTTTCCGACTTGTTGTTTAATCTTTAAGTCGCTAAGATACAATTTTTGTATAATTCTACACTTGAATCCATGCTAAGAAGTGAAAATTGATTCCTTTTGGGTCTTTTTTTAGCTTATTATACCCTATCTGTTTCTTTGACAAAGCACATTTACTACATATATATTGCTACCATAGATTACCATATAATTGGATATAATAATCCCTTATTCAGTATTTTCAAATATTGAAACGACTCCTAAATCGAGACATCTGCCATATCACTAATCTTTGGTTTTTCAAACCTCAATAGCTGAATTACACCTAACTGTACCACAAAGTGTTGAACATTAATAGTATGCAATTTTTGCCTATTGACACTATTTGTTAGTAATCCCGACTTTTCGGAAATACTAAAAAATGTTGGACTGATTTATAAATCAATTTGGTATAATATATGTGTTTTAAATCATCCCTTTTGCCTTGCAAGCTCGTGTATCTCAGGCGTTAGAATCCGTTTCCTCTTGTCTTTCCGGGTCATCGCACAGACAATCATGGCGTGTGCCAGGTCTGCAACGTGGGTAGCCCGATAGTTTTTAAAAAGGCCGAGTTTCGCAATGCCATTTGTCAGTCGAACAAAGAGTTTTTCATATTTTCGGTCAGTATCCGGCCTGTCCAGCATACCGGGCTGAAAAATGTATGTATGCTCAAAGTCTAATTGAATGACTGCCTCTTCCAGCTTACCCTTCATGCTTGAATAAAAAATGGCAGAATTTTTGTTGGAACCATAGGCGGAGACCAACACAAACGTCGGTATCCGGCCCTTTGAGGCGAGTTGTGCAAAAGAATATTGGTAATCATAGTCCACCTTCCATTGCTTTTCTTTTGAACCTGCCGCCTCCAGCGTCGTTCCAAGACATGAAAACGCAATATCTCCTTGTATATCTAACTCCCCTTGTCGGTCAAAATCCACTATAATCTGGTTTAGCTTTGGATGGGAATCAAAGAACGGGCGTCTCAGCAAGGCAGTTACCATTGTAACCTTTTCTGATGCCAACAATTCACGGATTAAATAACGCCCGGTAGCGCCGGATCCACCTATAACTACGACCTTCATTGGAATTTTTTATGCAATATATGAAAATTGAGTTCAATTACCGAAGCAAAGTTTTTGAAAAACCTTTTAGTGCTGATTATGAGTGATTATTCGATTCCACTTTTTTCTATCGCGGAATTATGGTTAATTGAAAGAATAACACGTTGAAAAACAAGACATCATTATTTGTTCTCCCGCATTATAGTGAATTAGAGGGGTAAATAATGCCGTCATTAGGGAAATTCGTTTTACACACATACAATACAAATATTCCGACATATTCATTTTTTTATCTTTATTTGTAATTCATATTCTAAAAAACAGCAACCGATGGGTATAAAAGGTAAATTGACGATACTGAGCTTTATGCAATTTTTTGTGTGGGGCGCATGGCTTATTACTATGGCCAACTTTTGGTTTGGTACGAAGCGATGGGATGGCACAGAGTTTGGCGCCGTCTTTGGCACCATGGGTATAGCCTCCATCTTTATGCCCACTATAGCAGGTATCATTGCCGACCGCTGGATAAATGCCGAACGGCTTTATGCCTTTATGCACATTATGTATGGAGGTGTACTGTTTTTACTCCCCAACACCAACGACCCTTCGTCATTTTTTTACATTATGTTGTTGGCCATGTGTTTTTACATGCCTACCATAGCCTTGTGTAATTCAATTTCCTACAATATCCTAAAGTCCAACAATTACGACGTAGTCAAGGACTTTCCACCCATCCGGGTATGGGGAACGGTAGGCTTCATCGTGGCAATGTGGGCGACCAACCTCGGCGGATTTAAGGCATCGGCAGGTCAGTTTTATATCGCCGGCGCAGCGGCCATTCTCCTCGGCATCTATTCCTTGACATTGCCTAAGTGCCCGCCACAGCGACTTATTGATAAAGACGCTCCCTTGTCTCATCAGCTGGGACTCAATGCCTTTAAGCTTTTTGCAGACTATCGTCTTGCGTTATTCTTCATCTTTTCGATGTTATTGGGTGCCGCACTACAATTGACCAATGCTTATGGCGATGTGTTTTTAGACGAATTCAAATACTTTCCGCAATATGCCGAATCCATCGTGGTGAGATATTCAACCATCATCATGTCGATATCGCAGGTGTCAGAGACATTATTTATCCTGGCGATACCCTTTTTTCTGAAGCGCTTTGGAATAAAGCAGGTCATGCTTTTAAGTATGGTTGCATGGGTATTTCGGTTTGGATTATTCGCATTCGGTAATCCGGAGGGAGGATTGTGGATGATTATCTTATCCTGTATCGTATATGGCATGGCCTTTGATTTTTTCAATATTTCAGGGTCATTATTTGTTGAAACGACGTCCGATTCAAAAATTAGATCCTCGTCCCAAGGGTTGTTTATGATGATGACCAATGGTTTTGGGGCCATATTGGGAAGCCTCATTGCCGGATGGTCTATCGACAAGCTTTTTACAAAAGAATATAGCGACGCCGCTATTATGGCCGCTAACTTTAATACAACTACCGACAATCCTACCTTTCTGAAGACGCTCAGTGAATCCTTTGGTGTTACCATCCAGAATGGTCTGTTGTCCGGACCGGTCATGATAAAAGATTGGCACGCTATATGGATTGCATTTGCCATTTATGCATTGGTTGTAGCCGTTTTATTTGCCATTTTGTTTAAAGAGGACAAGAGAGCTAAGGTCGATATCAGTCAGATAAATCACTAAATTGACTAACATTTAAAGCTTTGTGTATGAATAACAAAGAATAAAATCTATTCGGTTGTTTTTTTTAATTACCTTTGCGCCCTGAAAATAAGGTGAATTACAATGATTGCTTATATCGATGGTAAAATAACCGCTCTGACACCGACGTATGTATTGATAGAAACTGCCGGAATAGGCTATCATGTAAATATCAGTCTCAATACGTATGCCGCACTGGATGGAAAAGATCGCGTTAAGTTATTGACCACACTTCTGATTAAGGAAGATGCACATACTTTGTACGGCTTTGCTACTGAGGAAGAAAGAAGTTTGTTCCAGATGCTCATTACCGTCAATGGAGTAGGTGCAGGCACTGCTCGACTTGTGCTATCGTCAATGCCGGCAAGAGACATCAGTCAAGCCATAGCTCAAGAAAACGAACGTTTGTTTGTTTTAATGAAGGGTATAGGTCCCAAGACTGCCAAGAGAATCATCATTGATTTGAAAGATAAGGTGACTAAAATGGGCGATATTCCTTCTTCTTCGTTCCCTTCTATCAGCAACCATTCGGTGAGAGATGAAGCGGGATCGGCTTTACTTGCTTTAGGTTTTCAAAAAAATGCCGTCGATAAAGTGCTCAATTCTCTGACACGAGATAGTCAGGAATATACGCTGGAACAAATGGTAAAAGCCGCTCTAAAACAGTTATCCGGCGGATAAAAATGACTATTTCGCTTGCCGGAAGTGTTAAATTTTTTTAAAACAAAAGAAATCGTTCACTTTTTCGTTTAGTGTAAAGCAATTTCAAATAAATGTCAATTATAAAATTAAGAATCAACCACAAAAGTTTAAAATATTGGAGATTACCGAATCTTACTATATTTTTACTCAATTATTTCTTCTATAACTCGCTTAATGTGCACGTTGACCGTTATATATGAATTTTAAAATCAACAAATTTAGTCCCCTGATTATCATTTCGATCGGTATCTATGCTTTGACCGCCGGCAATCTGATTCCTTCAGAAACTAACTTTTATTCCCCTGCTGTTCCAAAAGCGGCATTAGATACCGTCATTCCGATAAAGTCGATTTATCCGATTGACACATCTGACCCCATCCGCCTTAAGGTGCCATCTGACATCCAGCAGGGCTATAATTATGATCCGGAGAGCAATTCGTATATCTTTTCCAACAAGCTGGGCAACGAATACATAGATGCACCCATGGGCATGACTTTCAGTGAATTTTTGAAAGAAAAAGCCAAAGAACAAGAATCTTCTTATTTCGCCAAATTAGCCGGTATTTCTGACGGCAGTGGCTCCGGCAAAGCCAAAGACCCACTGGAAGGGTATAAAACAAGCACTTCTATTATCACCCGCTTGTTTGGTAGTGACGTCATCGACATCAAGCCCGCCGGAAGCGTTGATATCGACCTCGGCTTGTCTTCCAACCACACCTTTAACCCAACCGCCACCGAGCGCCAGCGGAAATACACCACCTTTGTCTTTCAACCCACGATCAACCTGAGTATCGCCGGTAAAGTAGGTGAAAAATTGAGCATCAACGCCAACTACAACACCCAATCAACGCTTGACTTCGACCAGTTTATCAAAATAAAATTTGATGGCGGCAAAGGCAATGAAGACGATATCCTCAAAAATATCGAAGCCGGTAACGTGTCTCTTCCCCTTAGAAGCTCCCTAATCCAGGGAAGTCAGGCTCTCTTCGGTATCAAAGCCGACCTACAATTTGGTCACCTGAAAATAACCGGCTTGGTATCTCAACAAAAATCCGAAAGGAAAAACCTTCAACTACAGGGAGGTAGTCAACTACAGACATTCTCTGTACCTATAGACCATTATGATGAAAACAAACACTTCCTTCTCTCCCACTACAACCGCTCCGTGTTTAACTATGCCTTGAAAACTATGCCACAGATCAACTCCTTCTTCGATATAACCGATATCGAAGTATGGGTGACCAATGACAGACAAGAGACAGAAGACGTCCGCGATATCGTAGCTCTTGCTGACCTCGGTGAATGGAAAAACTTGACTACATACAATCCGCTTATCAATGATACCCTTACCGTTCAACATCCCGATTATACCGGAAGGATAGAGCTTCCCAACAACGATGCTAATGGACTTTATAAGCACCTTGTCGCCGACGCAGCCAATACAAGACCGTTGAACAAAGTAGTGAGCACTCTGGAATCCTCTCCACTCAACCTGACCCAGACAAAGGATTTTGAAAAAGTAAGGGCACGTAAGCTTAGGAAAGACATAGACTATACTTTCCACCCACAACTGGGCTTTATTTCCGTCAATGTTGGCTTAAGGCCGGACCAGGTACTTGCGGTATCATATCGATATCGATACAACGATAAGATATATCAAGTGGGAGAATTTTCACACGATGCTCCCGTTGACCCCAATGACCCCAATGTTTTATTTGTAAAATTACTAAAGGCAACGACGCAAAAAACAGAAGTTCCTCTATGGAATTTGATGATGAAAAACATCTATTCTGTCGGTGCATACCAAACCAATGCTCTGGACTTCAGATTGGACGTGTTTTATGAAGATCCCGGTTATGGACAAAAAAGATTCCTTCCCGATACCGACCTGAAAGGACAGCCCCTTTTGCGTGTGTTTAATCTCGACAATCTAAATACAACGGGTGATCCACAGCCCGATGGCGTCTTTGACTTTGTAGAAGGCGTGACTATTAATAGCCGCACCGGTCGTGTCATGTTCCCCGTTCTCGAACCCTTTGGTGCCGACCTTGCCAAGAAAATCAACAACCCCGTCCTTGCGGAACGATATACCTATCCCGACCTCTACACCAATACCATCACGAGGGCTCGTGAATATCCGGAGAAGAACAGATTTACGCTGAAAGGCTCCTATAAGTCCACTGTCTCGTCCGAGATTTCATTGGGTGCCTTCAATGTCCCACAGGGCTCCGTCCGCGTTACTGCCGGTGGAACATTACTCGTGGAAGGCCAGGACTATACCATCGACTACTCGGCTGGTAAGGTGACCATTATCAATGACGCCTATCTAACATCTGGCGTTCCGGTCAATGTTTCTTTTGAAGACAATGCGCTATTTAGCTTTCAGCAAAAGTCAATGATGGGTATCCGAGCAGACTATGCGCTCAACAAAAACCTCAACCTGGGAGCGACCTTTATGAGGCTCTCCGAAAGACCATATACCCAGAAAGTCAACGTAGGTGACGACCCATTGAACAATAAGATTTATGGTGTTGACCTTAACTTTACCAAAGACGCCGACTGGCTGACTCGCTTAGTGGATAAATTGCCTCTTATCCAAACCAAAGAGCCGTCTAAGGTAAACCTGACAACGGAAGTCGCCGTAATCCAGCCCGGTCACTCCAAGTACATCAATAACCTCGCTGATGAAGGCGGTACGGCTTATATCGATGACTTCGAAGGGAGTACATCCAGCTTTGACCTGAGAACACCTACACAAGATTGGTTTATTTCTAGTGTGCCACAAAATGATAATGAAAACAACAACCCACTCTTCAAAGAGGCGACACTCTCTGACAACCTCGCATACGGCGCCAACAGAGCGCAGTTAAACTGGTTTAGGGCAGAGGTAAACGCACTGAATAAAACCGACGTCAATGACCCTTATACCCGATTTATCAACATCACTGAAGTATTTAAGCGCCGAAACAACGTAGTAGGTATCAACAATGGTCTATACACCTTTGACGTGGTATATAGCCCATCCGAGAGAGGCCCTTACAACTACGAGTTGCCGGAGGGCTATCCGGGCTTCTCAGCAGGATTGACTTCTGCCGGACAGCTCAGAGAACCACAAACAAGGTGGGCAGGCATACAAAGAGCCATCACCAATTCGGACTTTGAAGCACAAAACTATGAATTCATCGAATTCTATATGCTCAGCCCCTTCCAGGCACGTCCCAATGGCGTACAGAATACATCAAGCGGTAAAATATACATCAACCTCGGAAACGTATCGGAAGATGTCTTGAGAGACTCTCGTAACTTCTTTGAAAACGGTCTTCCCGGACCTAAAGACGAAAATCAAAAAGTCTTTACCTCCGCATGGGGTAAGGTGCCTGCAGTCAACCAGTTTATCAATGCATTTGACAATGACTTGGAGACCAGGGAAGCTCAAGATGTGGGCTTGGATGGTCTGAGTACGGCACAGGAAAAAGAACACTTCGCTGACTATCTCAAGATAATCAATGAATCCCCTTTGCTGAGTGCTGATGCCAAAGCTATGATAGAACGCGATCCGTCCAATGATGATTTTGTCCATTTCAGACAATTTCCCGATGACGCTCCCATCCTTGAAAGATACCGTTACTTCAACGGACAAGAAGGCAACTCAAAGCCTACCGAATCCAATGCAAGCGTCCAATCCGCATCAACCAACTATCCGGACAGGGAAGATATCAACAACGATAACTCCCTCAATGAGTCAGAAGCATACTATCAATATGAAATCCCCATAGAATACGACGGACAGGATGGAATCAAGCCCAATGCCTTTATTACAGACATTATTCAGGGTAATGGCAATGATAAATGGTATCGCTTTAAGGTGCCGATCAACCAACCTACTCAGACCATAGGTGGATTGTCCGACTTCCGTTCTATTCGCTTTATGAGGATGTATTTCACCGGCTTTGAACAGCAGACCATCATGCGTTTCGCACGTATGGACCTGGTGCGCAACCAATGGCGGAAATATACCCGTGGCATCACCGGAGCAATCGATGAACCAATCATCATTCAGCCACCTTTTTCTGATTTGAAATTTGACTTGAATGCTGTCAATTTTGAAGATAACTCCGCTAAAATTCCGATTAATTATGTCTTACCAAAAGGCCTTCGTCTGGAACGTGCCGTCGGCGCATATCAGGAGACCTTCCAAAACGAACAGTCGTTAGCCTTAAACTTCTGTAACCTTCCGGAAGATAGCCGTATCGGAATTTATAAAAACACAAGCTTAGACATGCGTCGTTATAAGCGCCTAAAGATGTTTGTCCATGCTGGCCCTATATCGGACGAAGCCGAGAAAATTCCGGACGGAGACTTAAGTGTTTTTATGCGAATAGGCTCTGATTATACCGACAACTATTATGAATATGAAATTCCGCTTAAGATGTCGGATCTGGACTATCTCAATTCAGTAAAAAATGACTTGTTGGTATATAGCGAAGGAGTATGGCTTGCTGACAATGCCTTTGACTTTCCACTACACCTATTTACTGATTTGAAAGAGGAACGAAATAAAGTGGATGGAGTAGGGACATATTATTCAAAAAATGACCCGGAAAAACCCAACAATACTGTCACCGTCAAGGGAAATCCCAACATGGGTTATATCAAAGGTGTTATGATAGGTATCCGTAATAAGCAAGGCGGTGTGCCACGGTGCGCCGAGATTTGGATTAATGAATTACGTATGACGGGATTTGATGAACGAGGCGGTATGGCAGCTATTTCACGGCTCGACTTGCAATTGGCCGACTTGGGTACGGTGACTTTGTCAGGAGCATATTCATCACTCGGCTGGGGCGGTCTGGATCAGCGCGTCCAACAAAGGGCAATAGAATCTAATTATCAATATGATATTTCGACCAATCTTGAATTGGGTAAATTCATTCCGGGAAAGACAGGCATAAAAATACCGTTTTATTACCAATATACGACCAATGTGAAAACACCGGAATATGACCCGTATGACCTCGACATCAAGCTGAGGGACAAGCTGGACACTTACTCCGGTAGTGAAAGAGATAGCCTCCGTGAACAAGCCATAGAATATCAAAATATTACTTCGTATTCCTTTAATAATGTCCGCAAAGAAAGGACGAATAAGGCGGCAACACCTATGCCTTGGGATATCGAAAACTTTAGCTTTACCTATGGGCATTCCCGCACCAAGCGCACCGACCCGATCATAGCTCAAGACCAAACGGATCAATATAAAGGAGGATTTGACTATAACTTTACGATGAGACCACTCTATGTGACTCCATTTGCGAAAGCGATTAAGAAAGATAAGTATCTCAAGTTTGTCACAGACTTTAATTTTAATCCGTTACCGAATACGTTCTCTTTCAATACACAACTGAACAGAATGTATAGCACCAAGCTGTATCGCTTTACCGATCCTTTCCAGAGCACCTGGCGCACCAGAAACTTTTTATGGGATAGGAATTATATGTTGTCTTGGGACATTACAAAGTCTCTCAAATTTGACTTTAATGCTACCAATACGGCCGTTATCGATGAGTTGAGTGACCGTTTTATAGATACCGGACTACCGGACCCTTCTTTTAATTCAAGAGTCAATAAAGCCGAAATATGGGACAATATCAAGGATCTTGGTAGAAACAAAAATTACAAGCATACTTTTAATATCAATTATAATGTGCCGTTTAAAAACCTGCCAATGTTGGAGTGGATTTCCATGAGAGCATTATATGGTGGTACTTATACCTGGAGTTCGGCTGCTAAAAACGTGGACACCCTCGGTAATGTAATTCAAAACACACAGATCAGACAACTCAATGCCGACTTAAGCTTCGACAGGTTGTATTCCAAATCCAATTACTTGAAAAAGATTCAAAAACCGGGATCTGAAAAGAAGAAAGACGCGAAGACCAACCAAAAGACGAGCAGTAATGATAAAAAACCGGTCTCTGACGATAAATTATCGACCGTCCAGCAAGATTCCACAACTACTAAGTTGTCCAAAGCCGAAAAAGCTAAGCTAAAGAAAGAAAAGGAAAAAGAAAAACGCAAATTAGCCAGAGAAGAAAGGCGTAAAAACCGCGAACCAAGCCTCGCTGAAAGAATCCTTATACGGCCGCTCCTAAGTGTACGGAAAGCACGCCTTACTTATACCGAAAACCTCAACTCCACCATTCCGGGATATATGCCGGGAACGACAGCAATGGGGATGGATCAATGGTCTTCTCCGGGATTCGGTTATGTCGCCGGCTGGCAACCCGATGACAACTACTTTGAGCGGGCAATAGCTCCTGATAATAACTGGATTACTAAAAATATTTTCCAAAATCAATTAGTGATTCTCGGTCAAAGTCAAAACATCGATGCTCGGGTCAACCTCGAACCATTCAATGACCTAAAAGTTGATCTCAACGCCGGGCGTACATACCAGAATACTCATACCGAATTGTTTAAAGTGAAGGCTGCCGGGGAGGGCTTTGGCAGATATACAGGACGCGATATAGGCTCTTATACGACAACCTATTTTACGCTGAATACCTTCTTTGATGACTTAAACGATGTATTCGATCGCTTTGAAACCAATAGAACCACAATATCCAGCAGGTTGGGCGTGACGCCCGATCCGAATGTGCCGGGTTACACTACTGGCTTTGGTAAAGTACAACAAGATGTGTTGATTCCGGCCTTCTTGTCCGCGTATTCCAATACAGACCCCAACAAGCAGGATCTGGACGTATTCAACACATTCCCTAAGATCAACTGGCAGCTTACTTATAATGGTTTGACCAAAATAGAATTCTTTAAAAAATTCTTCTCGAGCGTCAATGTTACTCATGCCTATAAGTCAACATTATCTGTCAATAGCTTTAATACATCGCCCAACTACGACGATGCCGACCCATTCAAGTTTAATCCTATAACCAACAACTATTATAGTCGATTAGAGATACCGGCAGTGTCTATTACAGAGGGTTTGTCGCCATTGATTCGATTTGATTTCAAAACCAAAAGTGACATTACTTTCAACATAGACTATAAAAAGTTGAGAAAATTGTCTATCTCCTTTGTGGATAACATGGTCAATGAAACAAAATCAGCAGATATCACCGTCGGCGCCGGCTATACGTTGCACAATGTGAAGATGCCTTTTATGAAAGAGTTCCAGATGAAGAAGAATAAGAAGAAAAAGGCGCAGAACACAAAAGATCCGGGTAAGACATCCAGCGGTCCCGGACCTAAAGGCGGCAACAAAACCTCCGAAAACGACCTGATTATCAAAGTCGATGTATCTTACCGTGATGATGCTACAGTGAGCCACTTCATCGATCAAGACCTCACGAGGACTTCACGTGGGGCTACGACCTTGCGCATAGCGCCTAATATTGAATATCAGTATAATAAAAATCTGACGCTTCGATTGTTCTATGACTACAACCTGACCAATCCTAAAACATCGCAACAGTTTAAAACGATATCTCAACGGGGAGGAATAACCTTCCGATTCTTGCTCAATTAAAATATTGACATACACTAATTGGAAAATAAATTGACCATTTAATATCCTTGTTTATCCCAACACCCCTAAAGGAGACAAGAATAGTAAATGGTCAATTTTATGTCATTTTAGTTTACAAGAAGAAAAAGCCTCACTTGTCATCAAATGAGGCCTCAAATATGAAGAGTTACAAGCAAGATTATTCAAAACGGGTCCATTTGTCCGTCCAGTTGTTGTTTGGATTTACTGCGCCTATAAAATTAGCCGTATCAAACCAATTGTCCAATTGTTTTGGGTCTTTTGCATTTGTTGAATGAACTCCGATAAAAACGTTAGATAAGAATTCCGGTGAAGCGTTACTTTCTTTGACTATATTAAAATATTCAGAAGAAGTGAAAACAGATTCATTAACTTTCGTGCCATCCGATTTTTTAAATGACCATGGGCTTGTATTGCCAATATAAGAATTCGCCAGAATAAGTGCTCCCTTGTTCATATTATCCAGGGTTGGATCATGTTCAACTTCTACACCTTTGTCAAATCCATAGACTACTACATTATAAATCCTACCTTTTGTTCCTTCCCGTAACTTTATAGCCCTTGTTTCATTGTTAATTTTTGCTCCGATAAGAGTAACATTGGAAATTAAAGGATCAGAATATGGGAATGCTACTTGATTGTCACCATTATTATCTGCTTCGATACCCCGATCCGCCGCATCAGATGCTTGGATAGCTACCCTTTACCTCTCCAGCCATAAGTCCAGTCAAAATTATCGTCCTGTGCTCCATATACAAAAGCATATTTAACATTTACCGTCCCGCCAAAGAACTCAATACCATCATCTGCACCTTTATATACTGCAATATGGTCCACTATTGTGCCACTACCTACGCCTTCAAAAGTGAAGCCATTATGTTCTTTGTCATTTGAAGCTTTTTGTCCTGTATATTCTACCCTCACATATTGAATAATGCCTGAATTATCCTGATCATCCGTGCCACCATAAGGAATCCCGCCCATCTCAGATACGGCACTTCCGCCTGCAACATTGAGTACCGCTTTACCACAAAGTATGATACCGCCCCAGTCCTGCACTTTAGGATCTGATTTGCCAGATGTAAATACTATCGGTGCATCCATTGTTCCGATGGCAGAAATCTTTGCCCCGGGTTCTATTAATAAGTATGCCGGTGTCGGTTCGTTTGGATCAGACTTAACTGTCACACCTTTTTGAATGGTCAGTATGTTACCCGATTTTACATGCACTCCTCCCCGAAGAAAATAAGTATTGCCTTCACTTAAGACAATGTTTGAGCTAAGGTCCCCTTCCAAAGTAGAGCCATTGGGCAATATTTTTCCTTGTTCAACGACAGGCTTATCATCTTCTTTCTCACAAGAAGTTAACGCAAATAAACAACAAAGTAAACTTGATAAAAATAATAAATTAAATACTTTCATATTCCAATTTTTTAATGTTTTAATTTTAAATATTATCGTTCTTTAACCCTTCAGGTATTATAAAATTTTATATTTTATACTCATTCCAACATCTATTCCTTCATATCTATTATTGATTAATAGTGGTGATGAAAAATTTTGTATTGTTTTATGAATAGGGTTCAGTATATTTTTACAACTCAGATCTATCTGAAATCTTTTGTCAATAGAATGTTGGATTAAAACATCGAGATTATTCGTTGGCATCTCATAGATATCTTCTGCCCCTTGGGATCCGGCTACAAAGACTCTTTTCCCAAAAGTATTATATATCAGGGTAAATACTGTCGTACTCTTGGTTGATTGGGATAGTTTGTAACTCAAGTCAACGTTTAATAAGTATGGCGATGCTCCTACCATGGGTCTCTTAGTATTGGTGGGACTGATACTGGCTATTGATTTTGCTTTATTTTTATCAAAGGAAATTTGCGAATAAAGGGCAGTAGCATTAATACCCAAACTCAAATTTTTTAATGCATTAAATGAGTTATTAAATATTTCACCCATATTTTTCCTTACTTCTATTTCTAACCCAGCCACTTTAGCTGATCCTGTATTAATATAGGTATATAACACATCTGCCGAAGCTACTGTGGTTCGCTCAATAGGACGATCGATATATTTTCCAAAAAAGGTTATTGAGAACAATTCACTTTTAGAAGGAAAATGCTCGAATCTCAAATCAAAATTGTAATTTTCACTATTTTCTAAAAGTGGGTTTCCGGCAGTTTCATTCGTGCCAAAGCTTTCATTATATCTAAAAGGAGCCGTCTCTGCAAACAATGGTCTGCTCAGTGTCTTACTTCCTGAAAGTATAAAGTGAGTCTGTTCACTTTTCAAATATTTTAAAGATAGTACCGGAAGAATATTAAGATTATTGATTTGATTTTTACGCTTTGGTTTACTAAATGCATCTGAACTTAGTTTATAATGCGTGCTTTGGAGAGAATACTCCATACGGATGCCTCCGGTTAAGTGCAACTTTTGATTCAGATCATAACTGCCTTGTGCATATCCGGCAATTATCTGCATATCAGCATTATAATCATTGGAAGGATAGTAGGATTCGACATATCGAAAGGTACCATCCGTGAATCCATCCCCTAGATTGTTGGGATTAAGCACTTGATTGATATTTTTAATGTCGATATTGTCATTAATAGCAATGCGCATATCTATCTGCCTGGATTGGTAATTCCTTTGTTTTAATCTCCCATCTATCCCTCCTTCTAATTTCCTTTCAAGATCTTTTTTACCTGAAAAATTCCATGAATACTTGATTTTACCAGATAATTCATTTTCAGTCAATCCACCAAAAAATTTATGATTATCAGAAATAGAGTTTTTACTAAAAAAGTATTGCCCCTCATCTGAAATTTGGAATGAATTTTGTGTCCTGTCCGGTGTACTGCCAATAGTAGCCGCATAGGATAAATCCCAGCCTACTTGCTCTGTCTCGTTTAATTTATGACTACCATGAGCTTGATTTACCCATATTGTATTTTGCGAATATGTGTTCCTTTGAGCATATATTAATCCTAAGTCATTGTCATATCCCTTTTGTTTTAGGATTGATGCATTTGAACCATTGACGTAAAGAGAGTTAAAACTAAAGTTGTTGCTATTATTCAAATCATAAGCAACATTGAGCATAGCCGAAGTATTCGTAGTATATGTATATTCATTGATATTATATTGATATCGGGCACTTTGTTGGGCATTATACAATGCTTCTGTACCTTGCACGACATTATAATTATTTCGATGTGTAACACTGGCTAAAAAGCCCAAAGTTTGACCTGAAGGAAGTCGGTATTTATTGCCACCGATTAATTTTATGCCTGAATTTACAAATGAGTTGTTCTTTTTAGAATCATAAGAATTAGAAAATGAAATATTTCCACCTTGAACCGGCGATGAGTAGGATATAGTATTGGCTATTTCTGTCGGGAGAGATAATTGTTCTCGGGCAAATCCAAATCGTGAGGCCTTTGAATTTTGAGAATTATAAAACTCACGAACAGAAGATACAGAATTATATGCACTTGAGATGCTTATATCTAAAAACCTTTGTTCCGGATATCCCTTTGTTTTGATATCTACTGTTCCACCTGAGAAGTCACCAAAGAATTCAGGAGAATACGATTTTGCAAGTCTAAGATTTCTGACTACTGCACTAGGAAAAATATCTAACGCGATTACTTTGCGTTCCGGGTTAAAGGATGGGATAGGCAATCCATTGAGTGTAGCATTATTATATCTATCTCCCAGTCCCCTGACGAATAACTCGTTCATTGATGTAAAGCTTACACTGCTTAATTGGGCAAGACCTTCATCAACACTAGATACTCCTTTTCTACCAAGCTCTTGAGCACCAATATTCTGCAAAACTAATGAAGTCTCCTTTCTTTCTAACAATAGTACCGTCTCTTTCTCGAAATCAGCCCTCGAAACAATGGTTACCTGCTCCAGGAAAACCGTATTAGCCTCAAGAGGAAAATTACAAATTGTAGTATCATCATTCTTGACGACAATATCATGAGCTGTCTGTTGATTATATGATAAATAACTGCATGTGAGCGAATAGTTGCCTTCCGGCAATTTTATAATAAAAATGCCATCTAAATCAGTTATCTCACCATTCGATAGTTTATCAACGTACACCGGGGCAGATATCAGCGTTTCTCCTGTTTCTTTATCAGAAACCAATCCTTTAATATAACCTGTTTTTTGTGCATAAATAGTTTGGAGCATAAGTGAACAAAAAATAAATACTCCACTTTTTATTAATTTAATTGCTTGCATTGTAAAATTATCTTCTATTTGCCGGCAAAAATATTCTCTGTATATAAACAGAATATGACGAAAACTTTAAGTTTGGATTATCTAATTATTAACTCAATGTTAATTACACCACTTCACAGTGTTTAAAATATATATTGTTTTTAAAATGGTTACAAAAGTCTATTACGGAGGGCAATACTCAAAGTGAATAATAGCTTATACAAATTAAATGTATTCCATATTTCAATCGAAAAGTTTACCACTTGTCGAGGTTAAAAAGAAAAAATATTCTTTTAAATTAAAAATTGGTAAACCTATATACAAAGACGAGGTCGGGTAACGTACTTATCCGTTATACAAACGTTTGTAGTCGTTTGTAAACGCTTATAAACGTTTACAAACGGATAGGGGGAAGGTGTGAAGAAAGGGAGAGGAAATGGGGAAGGAATATTTGAGTTCAAGAGTAATTTATCATAACATGCTATTAATGTAGATATTATAACCGGATTGAAAAAAGCCATCATTTCTCCCTTGGATAAAGTGGATATATCAGAATAATGCTTACATTTATATGAAAAATATACGCAAGTGTGCGGATATACAATTGTTGGCAGCAATGGTAACGGACGACACTACCAAGACCAAACGGACAGAAAAAACGAGCAGACAATGACACAAGACAAAGATTTAATTTTTGCCCAACACACATTTTTTTGTTTTTCTGCCACCGCACAAGTGGCACATTTGGTTTTGCCCGACACACAACGCCAACGCTTCGCAAAACCAAAAGAGCCACTTTTTTCCAACGCTTTGAATACAGCGTTTCAGAATTTTACTAACTTTGCCACCAAATGAAGTTTTTTGCATACATATTCAGCATTTACATTTTGGCATTATCAGTAATGCCTTGTAGTGATGCGTCTAATGATTGCAGAAGTAAAACCGAAGTTGCAGAACGTGCAGATGCTCACAGCCACAAGAGCGACCATAACGATACTTGCAGTCCGTTTTGTACTTGTACTTGTTGTGGTACAACGGCAAGTACAAATCTCGGAGTTTATAAACTTTATATAAAGAAAACCCCTGTAAGTTCAAAAACCACATTCCCAAGACGTGATTTTGTATTAGTTTCCAATTTCTACGGAAACATTTGGCAACCGCCTAAGATTAACGCTTAATTTTTTTGGTTTAATGTACTATCGGTACAAGCATAACGCTATGCGTTAGTTGCTGTATTTACCGTGCTTTCGTGCATTTACCTTTCTTTCTGTTTCCTACGGAAAGTGTTTAAATCCATTCGTGTTAATCAATAATCAAATAAATTGTGTTAGACAGTATTATAAAATTTAGCATAAAAAACAAGTTAGTCATTGGAATAATGACCTTGTTACTCATCTTATGGGGAAGTTGGAGTGCTACCAAACTGCCCATTGATGCCGTTCCTGATATTACCAATAATCAGGTGCAAATAATTACGCTTTGTCCTACATTGGCAGGACAGGAAGTAGAGCAATTAGTTACATTTCCTATTGAACAAAGCATTGCCAACCTGCCCGATTTAGAAGAAACCCGAAGTATTTCACGGTTTGGGCTTTCGGTTATTACGGTTGTATTTGATGATGATGTGGATATATATTTTGCCCGACAGCTTGTCAATGAAAAACTGAAAGAAGCCGAAGAAAAAATCCCAAAAGGCATTGGCACACCCGAACTTGCACCTGTAAGCACAGGTTTGGGCGAAGTGTACCAATACATCATACACCCCAAAAAAGGGAGTGAACATAAATACAATGCCAAAGACTTGCGTACTATGCAGGATTGGATTGTTGCCCGACAGCTAAACGGAACAAAAGGCATAGCCGAAGTAAACAGTTTTGGTGGCGAACTGAAACAATATGAAGTAGCCGTAAATCCCAACCGCTTAAAGGCAATGGGTGTAAGTGTTACCGATATTTTCAATGCTCTTGAAAAGAACAATCAGAATACAGGTGGTGCATACATTGACAAAAAACCAAATGCTTACTTCATTCGGGGTATTGGTTTGGTTACTTCGTTGGAAGATGTAAAAAACATAGCTGTAAAAAACACTAACGGAAGTATTCCGATTTTTATAAAAGATGTTGCAGAAGTTCGTTTTGGTAATGCGGTTCGCTACGGAGCATTAACCTACAATGGCGAAGTAGATGCCGTTGGCGGTGTGGTAATGATGCTCAAAGGCGAAAACAGCAACGAAGTAGTAAAACGTATCAAAGAAAAATTGCCTGTCATTCAGAAATCTTTGCCCGATGATATTGTCATTGAGCCTTATTTGGACAGAACAGATTTAGTTGGCAGAGCAATCAGCACCGTAGAAAAGAATTTAATTGAGGGAGCGTTGATTGTCATTTTCGTGTTGGTGCTGTTTTTGGGAAATTTAAGAGCAGGTTTAATTGTGGCTTCCGCTATTCCGTTGTCAATGCTGTTTGCTTTGGGAATGATGAATGTTTTCGGAGTAAGTGCCAATTTAATGAGTTTAGGAGCTATTGACTTTGGTTTGATTGTGGACGGTGCAGTTATTATTGTAGAAGCCACTTTGCACCATTTGGGTTTGCGAAAATCAATGAACAAGCTGACACAGCAGGAAATGGACAACGAAGTTTTTGTGTCCGCTTCCAAAATCAGAAACAGTGCAGCGTTTGGCGAAATCATTATTTTAATCGTGTACATTCCTATTCTCACATTGGTAGGCGTTGAGGGCAAAATGTTTACACCAATGGCTAAAACAGTAGGATTTGCCATTTTGGGAGCATTGATTTTGTCGCTTACTTATATACCAATGATGTGTGCTTTGTTTTTGTCAAAAAAAGTTTCACACAAAGAAACCATTTCAGACAAGATGATGAACTACCTGCAAAGCATTTACCAACCGCTTTTGCAGAAAGCCGTAAAAATAAAATATTGGATTGTTGCTTCGACCGCTCTACTCTTTGCCTTTTCCCTTTTGCTCTTTAAAAATTTAGGTGGCGAATTTATACCACAATTACAAGAGGGCGATTTTGCGTTTCATTGCATATTGCCACAAGGCAGTTCGTTGAGCCAAAGTATTGAAACTTCAATGCAGGCATCAAGAATTATCAAAGAGTTTGACGAAGTAAAAATGGTAGTCGGCAAAACAGGTGCAGCAGAAGTTCCTACCGACCCAATGCCACCCGAAGCCACCGATATGATGATAATTCTGAAACCGCAAAAAGATTGGAAAACAAAAAAGAGTTATGATGAGTTAGCCGATGAAATTTTTGAAAAATTAGAAGTCATTCCGGGTATATTCTTTGAAAAAAATCAACCTATCCAAATGCGTTTCAACGAACTGATGACAGGCATACGGCAAGATGTAGCGGTTAAGATTTTCGGGGAAAATTTAGACAGTCTTGCCATTTATGCAGATAAGGTAAGTAAGGTTATTCAAACAGTAAACGGAGCGACTTCGCCACAGGTAGAACGGGTTAGCGGATTGCCACAAATCAATGTAGAATACGATAGAACACGACTTGCCAATTACGGTATCAATGTAGAAGATGTAAACAATGTAGTAAGCACCGCATTTGCAGGAAAAAGTGCAGGACAGGTTTTTGAAAACGAAAGGCGTTTTGATTTGGTTGTGCGGTTAGACAGCACTTATAGAACCGATATAGACGATGTAAGTAATTTGATGATACCGACCAATACAGGCAATCAAATACCATTATCGCAGGTAGCAACTATCAGTTACAAATTAGGTGCTGCACAAATCAGCCGTGAAAGTAGCAAACGCAGAATTGTAATCGGTTTCAATGTATCGGGTAGAGATGTACAAAGTGTGGTAGAAGATATTCAGCAGAAATTGAACGAACAGGTAAAATTGCCGACAGGTTATTATTTCACTTATGGCGGACAGTTTGAGAATTTGCAAAAAGCAAGTAAACGCCTGATGATTGCTGTACCTGTTTCGCTGTTTCTCATTTTTTCATTGCTGTACTTTACATTCCGTTCACTCAAACAGGCAAGTCTGATTTTTACCGCAATCCCAATGAGTGCCATAGGTGGCGTGTTTGCGTTGCTGTTGCGTGGTATGCCTTTCAGCATTTCGGCAGGTATCGGCTTTATTGCTTTGTTTGGTGTAGCAGTATTAAACGGAATTGTCTTAATCGGAACTTTCAACCAATTAGAAAAAGACGGAGTTAAAGACATTTTCAAACGAGTATTTGACGGCACAAAGGAAAGGTTGCGACCTGTACTAATGACGGCAACCGTAGCAAGTTTGGGCTTTTTGCCTATGGCATTAAGCACAGGTGCAGGAGCAGAAGTACAAAAACCATTGGCAACCGTTGTTATTGGCGGATTGATTACGGCTACTTTCCTTACGCTGTTTGTACTGCCTTTGCTGTATATCATTTTCAATTCAAAAATCAACATCAGAAAAAAAGGAAAAATGAAATCCGTTACAACCGTAATTGTGTTGTTGCTTTCTGTTTTAAGTTTCAATGCAAATGCTCAAAACAAAAAAATAATTGGTGTAGATGAAGCGATAAACATTGCATTGCAAAACAACGGAAATATAAAAGCGAAAGATTTTGAAATAAAATCGGCTCAAAGTCTGAAAAGAACATCGGGCGAATTACCGAAATTAGATTTTAATGCACAGTTGGGACAATACAACAGTATAAAGTTTGACCAATCTTTTCAAGTAGCACAAACGATACCGTTTCCGACTTTGTTCGGTGCTAAAAAACAACTGATAAATGCCGAAGTAAAAGGCAAAGAATTACAAAGTGAAATAACCGTATTGGAGTTAAAAAATCAAGTGCGTACTTATTTCTATCAAATTCAGTATTTGCAGAATAATCAAAAGCAGTTGTTGTATTTGGATAGTTTGTACAATGATTTTATCAAAGTGGCAGAACTGCGTTACAAAACAGGCGACACCAAAAAAGTAGAAATCAGTACAGCACAAGCCAAGCAAGGCGAAATCAATTTATTGCTGAAACAAAATGGAGTTTATCTCAATAATGCTTATCAAAATTTACAGGCATTGATGAATACAAAAGAACCGTTTGAAGTTGCCAATGATACAGATTTTAAGCCTTTGCAGGTAAGCACTTTGTTAGACAGCACAGCCATTGCAAACCACCCGACAATTAAGGCGTTGTATCAAGATATAATCATTGCAGAACAAACAAAAAAGGTAGAGAAAGCACAGGGTTTGCCCGATTTTACGATTGGTTACACTAATCAGTCTTTAATAGGTTTTCAAACTATAAACGGACAGGAGCAGTATTTTAATTCGGGCAATCGGTTCAGTTATGTAAGCGTTGGTGTTTCTATTCCTTTGAC
>CAKUWM010000005.1 GCA_934699305.1 uncultured Saprospiraceae bacterium
ACACAAGCCACTTGTAATATTTGAACATGGCATGGGGGCATCCAATCATTATGGCACGACACCGGAGATGATCTATGCTTTCTTTGAAAGTTGCAACATGAAGATTTCACTCTTAGAAAACTTTTTATACGGTAATGCCCCCTTATCACATAAGGACTTTGGACAGCAATATCATCAAAAAATCAATTATTATTTTGTGGCACATCCATAGTATCTCAATACAATGTGTTGAAACTTTATTATAGTATCCATTATCATGTACATAAAGTAAGAATAGATTCGTTACCCTTGATGTAATATGTAGTCAATCACTTCTTTAAGCTTACCTTTCACATAAAAGGGCATCTTGCTTTGACCATTGAGCTTATTAGTGGCATGAAGAATCTTGTCATAGACCACCCGTGGCAGGAATTCTATTTCAGGAATATCCAGTGAACCTTCATGGCGAAATGATTTATAAAACAGTAAATGGTTTTGCAGAAAGTGATCCAATTTACCAAATTGTCCTTTCTCAACCTCGTTACCAATGAAATAAAATCTATAGACATTTTTACCATTTTTCATTCCAGTAGTTAAAAAGTAATCGGAAACTCCATAGATATTGTATTTATTAAAAAATGAGTTGATAGCCATCTTGAGTTGACTGGAGGGTAATAATTCTCCCGATGTATTGATTATTTCACTGATTCGGCCTTCTATTTTAAACAATAACCGAGCAACATCCCAAAATTCCAATACATCGCCTTGTATGAATCTAACCAAACCGGATGTATTCGTGACGATTAATGCATAAGGTTTATTACATTGAAGGTGGGCGATATTAATTATCCCATCTGTGCTGATTAAATGTCCATTTACATCGAAATGATAGGAATCAAAGGGAATAAATTCATAATAAACCGATCCATTCGTTTTCAATTTCATAAAGCCGCAATTTAAGGCATTGGCGCTTCCGAAAAAACCTTCGGTGGCATAATAGGTTTCAAAGAAATCTACATGTCTCCCAAAACATTGATTAAGCTCATTCATATAAGGCACGATACTCATCCCACTGTGGCAATATAATTTAAAATTCGGCCAGACTTCATGGATGTTTTTTATATTATAATGCGCTATAATCTTATTTAGGATAGGCAATACGAAGCTTGGAAAGCCTGTGACGGTACCCACATTGAGTGATTTGGCATGTCGAACGATATAGTCTGTTTTCTCTTCCCAAGAGGATAATTCATATACATACGCAGGAAGGGCATTAAATCGATTATACCATTTAGGACGATTGTTATATACAATACCACTCATATATCCGGCTTTCAAGTTCCTTTGAAAGCCCATTCTGTGTATCATCTCTGTTGGTCTTTTAAAATCGGTTGATCCACCCACTGTTAAAACTTTATTTAAAAAATGAAAAGGCGAAATACCTTTTTGAATAAGCTCAAATGTTAGACCCCGGGTTTCCTTTAAGATGCGTTTTATAAAAGTAGTTGTATAGGGAATATACTTTTCTTTCAGGGTCGATGTGCCACTGGTCAATGCAATAAATACGATTGCTTCGTCCCAGACAACTGATCTATTCGTTCTAACGGCTTTGCTAATCCAGTCATTATAGTATGAATCATACTCATAAACAGGTATATTTTCCTGAAATGATAAGAACCAATCAGGCTGGTCTATCCACTTATCTATACCAAAGGCTTCACCGAAATCAGTCCGAGCCAAATGACTAATGATGTGATATAATAAACGTTCTTGTTCTTTAATCATTTTATCAAGTATTAAAACCTCCACAGTGAACCGCCTATAGAAAACCCGGCTCCCGTGCCCACTATCATTATTAAGTCGCCTCTGTTGACCTTTTTAGTCAATAGAGTTTCATGTAGTGCGATGCCTGCACCACATGAAAGTGTATTGCCATAATTCTGAATATTGACCACCAATTGACTCTCAGTCATCCCCAGCAATCGCTCTGAGAGCAGCAATCCGGGCAAACTGGCCTGATGGGGAAAAATCCACTTGACATCGGATAAACTCATATCCGCATCTTTAAAAAAAACATCAAAAAAAGAAGGCAACGTCTCATAAGCAAGCTTTAATAAATGTTTGCCATCCATTCGAAAATATCGTCTTTCATCAATGGGGTATGCATGGAATGGAAAAGCGTTTCCTCCTAACTCTACGATGTTTGTTTTAGCGGCCTGAGGATAAGTCTTCATGTCTGCATGAAGCATACCTTGCCCGACCTCATCCGCACATCCCAAAATACAAGCAAAAGCACCGTCTCCCAATAGAGAGAAGGTCTCCCAATCTTCAGGATTGAGATGAATCGAAGATATTTCACTACACACAATGGCTATTTTTTTATAACGCACACCATCTAACATCTTGCTGCATACTTCCATTGCTACGATCCATCCTAAGCAGGTAGCATCAATATCAAACCCCGGTATCGGTTTCGATGATTCAAAGTGTGATTGGATTAAGCAGGCATTATGTGGGATAGGATAATCGTATGTTGCAGAGGCACAGACGACCAAATCCAGATCGTCATAACATAAACCTGCATTGGTCAAGGCATTTCGCAATGCCGTCACCCCCATTGAAGTGCATGTATCACCGGCGCTTGCCCAATAACGTTGCTTAACGCCTGAATGATTGTCTGTCCAGCCCAAAGCTTTGTTGTATTGAATCTCTAATTGGGCTGATGTAACAGGTTCTCCGGGCAAATATATACCTGTAGAAACTATTTTAGCTGGTATGATTGATGTGTTTTTCATAAAAATTTTATTTTATTTGGTAATGTAAATTGATTTCGAATAATACGTCTGAATTTTTTCATCGGGACAAACTGGATACCCGTTTTGAATTCAATTTGTGGCAAAATTAGTTGGTGTACTAAAGTAAATTTTAGCCATCCATCATAAATCTGTTTTTGTAAAGTTTCGACGTCAGCATCGATTATATTATCTAATGTAATGACTATCCTGTCAACTTCTTCCTGTGTCACCTGATAATTTATCAGTTGATTTTCCTTATCAACAATGAGAAAAATTTTTCTGATAAAGTCGCCAAATACAAATGCCGCTTCTCCATCCTTCTTAATAAACAATAGAGTATCATCTTCACGGCCTTCTATAGTGGCTATAACTCTAAATGGGCTTCCACATTCACAGAGCGAATCATCCAGAGTGAGAATATCGTTTAGCACATACCTGACTATTGGTTGCGTATGGCGAAACATATCTGTAATCACAGGAAAAAATCGGATTTTATCCTCGCCAAGAAATTGTTGTTCTAAATAGATTAAGTCTTCATTCAAATGCAGATTTCCTTCACGACATGAACAAGCAATAAAGCCTTCTGTACATTGGTACACTTGGTGTATTTTTTGGTTGAAGACCGATTGCAATACTTTTTTTGCATCTTCTTCCAATACTTCCGCTACAGAGATGACTTTTGTCGGTCGGATAGATAGATTCCCTTTGCTTTGTTGTTTTGCTATCTCTAATAACACAGACGGTTGTCCTATGAGAATATCCGGTTTAAAATTATTTAAAGTTGCCATAAGCGTATCAAAAGGTAGGCTAAGGTCAAAAAAATTAAATTTGAGAAGCCTTGATTTGGAAGCTTCATAAAGATTATTGTTTGCTCTGAGAAAAAAAGCCACTTTACGCCGTTTCCAACTCCAACCTATCACGCGGTGAATGATAGCAGCTACCCATTTTGCGCGCTCATTAGATGAAGTTAAAAACAACCCTCGATTCCCTGAAGTTCCGGACGACAGCCCAACGCTTATATCACTAATCATCGGTGAAAAATCTCTGCTTTCTTCGGCTCTTAGGGCTACTTTCAAGACATCGTCATAATCCAATCCCATAGTGTTTATTGTATTGAAATTAGCCAGATGTTCAGCTTTATTCATCACCGGAAGCGACAGAATACTACCGAAATGCTTTAATAAAGAGGCATAGTAAGGAGATTGACTTAGAAGGAATTTTTCAAGGCTTCTTAATCGTCTTTGTACCGTTCTATCCAAATGTTGTCTGCTTCTGAATGGCTTTAGATATAGAGCTGCTAAATAATAAAGTATCAACAACCTTTCCATTTAATTTAGATTATTAGGTACATATTGTTCAGTACAGTGCGATGGAACGAATATGACATCCGGGTTAAGTTTTTTGAATACATTCAGATTAGTCAGTGTGTTTTTATATGCTTTCCAGTCTGGAACAATCATGCTCACAAGACGGTTTGGATATGTTTGGTTTTCAATAGCAGAGGTAAACCAAGACGCATCAGCTACCAGAAATAGAGAATGGCTCCTAAAATTAAATCGAATTCCTATCTGCCCAAGCGCATGGCCTGGCAAATTCAAAGCTTCAATACTCCCATCGAAAAGCGACCATGAAAAGTCAAAATGAGGGTGTTTGTCCGCTTTATTAGTTTTTAGTATTTCTACTCTATTTTTGAAGTTTGAGGGTACTAATGTGGGTAAAAAACCATGCCTTGTCTGCTTGAAAGGTGCAAAATAAAATAGCTTCATCACCTCCTCATGGCATATAATCCGAGCCTCAGTAAATGTCCTCAAATGACCTATGTGGTCGGCATGCAGATGGGAAAGAATCAGGTATTTGATGTCAGATATAGAGATTCCCAGACGATGGATTACTGCCAACAAATCTTCATTTTGGGAATATTGAATTGGGGTAATCCATCTATATAACCGATAAGGCCACCTCTTAGTCGCCAATTGAAAAAATGGCCCATAACCCGTATCAAAAAGGATGTATCCATATCGATCATCCCTTAAAAGACCACAATAAGCAGGAAAAGTCAATCGGCGCAAATTGTAATTGCCTTTCGTCAACCATTCTCTACCAGTGGTAAAGCCTGTATTAATCCAATAAAACTCAGTAATCATAATTCTTTGGTTTTCCACCATTCAATAAATTCTTTCATCCCCTCCTCAACGGTTTGCACCGGCTCGTAATGCAATAATTTACGCGCTTTAGAAATATCCATAGTCATGCTGAAATATAATATACCGACACTATATCTCAATAATGTAGGTTCTTTTCCTCTAAGAACTCCGATTTTTTCATTAATCCGTGCCACGAAGTCAGCCAAAAAATAAGGCACTTTTCTGTTTTTAAAAGGTAGATCAAGACCATGTAGCATATCTTTGACACAAGTCCATAAATTAACAGGTCGGCCGGATGTGATATTGTAAGCTTGATTCCACGCTGTCTCAGGAGCTCTCATCGCATCAAGCACTGCCTTGACAACATTCGCTACGGGAGTGAGATCTACTATATTGTTACCAGACCCGATTATTTTCAATTTACCTTGATGGTAAGCATCCAAAACACGAGGCATAATAATGCTGTCACCTCTGCCTATGAGTGCTCGAGGGCGCAATGCTATCACAGGTACAGAAGACGCCAACATAGCACATTCAGCCATATATTTTGTGGTGGCGTAATGGTTGACCATTGGGTTTGGCAAAGGATCATCTTCGTTAATATTCCATTTGTCTCGAAATTCAAAATAAATACTTGGGGTTGAGATCAATATTATTTTCGTCAAGGAAGTCTTCTTTGCGATAGACAGTATATTTTCTGAAGCTCTGACATTTGCTTCGTAAAAACTTTCATAAGAGCCCCATGGCGAAGACTTGGCCGCACAGTGAATGATATAATCGTATGAATCGGATAGCTTTTCCTTACAATTCGGATCTGACAGATCCGCTGAGATAAAGTGGAAACCTTTTCCTGTATTAGTTGAATGTGTTTGTCTCGCCGTAGCCGTTATTTCATGGCATTCCTCCAGCATCGCTTCCAATATTCTGGAACCTAAAAAACCATTCGAACCGGTAATTAATATTTTACTCATAAGCTTATTTACCTAATAACCTCTTACCTAATTTCCAGTATGTTTGACTAGCTAAAATTATGGACAAAGGCAATATGACTATAAATTTAATAATTAATGGCCACTCAAGAGGAAACAACAATAAATGCATAATCATGACTATAGGCGTATGAGCCAAATAAATCCAATATGCTGACTGTACTTGTCTTTTAAACCAAGGCGTTTCAGCCACACTTCGCCATTTCAATGACAGACTATACACCATGACTATTCCTGAAATTGTTTGTGCAACGGAAAGCCCGATAACCGTATATCTTATATACCCTTGATAGGTAGAATGGGGATGAAGGAAAAAGGGCTGTAAAGATGCGTTCAGCAAACTAATAGTCAAGAATGTCACAAATGCCCATAGCCATTTTCCGGATAGCCATTTGTATGTATTTAAATGACTACTAAAATAGACTCCGAAAAGAAACCAAATCAGATAATATAGAAATGACGGCCATTCTATTTTTGATGTAAGCGGATTGATGATATACCAAACCGGACTGAAATAATAACATAGACAAAGTATAGGAAGCACCATAATCCACCCTGTTATGCTTATTTCTTTTAGCTTTTTTATGAGCACAGGTACATTGTAATATGTTCCCAGTACGATTATATAATAAAATAATAAGTAATAGAGAAACCACAGATGACCTAACAATACTAATCTGCTATTCCAGTTAGCCCATGCCTCGAGAAACCAATTTCTATACTGCCAATAAAATGAATCAGCCATTAAATCTGACCCAATGCCAAATAAGAAAATGATGAATGGCACTACCACCAATATGCCTATCATAAAGGGTAGAACTATTTTTCTTAAACGATTTTTTATATAATCTTTCTGTCCTTTACGACTGAGCTCAATTACACATATAATGCCAGCAATGATAAAAAAAGCTTCCATAATAAAACTGTGAATGGTCACCACGATTAAATCAGGCAATAAATTAGTTCCATTATTATAATTAATCGGCCACATCCCTGATTTATAAACCATAAAGGGTACAAGCGTATGCAGAACACATCGCAACCAAGAGGCCAATACCCGGATTACATCCAGTTCTTCATACCTGATAGAGCCCATTTGTAATTATATTTAATCAAAAGTGAAATACAAAAAATAATATAAGCGCACACTAATACAAAGAGAGTGAGATCTATCGGATTACACTTACCTAAAATTCCAAATAAGCAGATACTTACGATAAGATTTAGGTTAAAGATAATTAATCGTACTTGAGTCATTCTACTTAGAAGAACAGTGCCAATGGCTATGGTAAAAAACAGATGCGCCAAATAAACCCCATCCAGTGTTTTCTCATAATAAATAAAAAAGAGTAACTGAAAGAACAACAACATTGATCCTACGAATATAACCCAACCCGGCAAGCTTACCAATCCATCCTGATCGTTGGGTGTGGGTTTGAGTGCAGTCTCATGATTCAGTGCGATGACATCAGTATGGTCACTGTATCCTTGTACTCCATACTCTTCGGGTAAACCTCTGTCCTCAGTCTGAAAAGTACCGAATAGCTTATCCCACCATACAAAGGTGCCACCAAAATTTTTATTATGGTATATCTTAGCACGTCCATGGTGAACCCTGTGGTGGGATGGCGTAATCATAATATATTCTAAAAAGCCACTTTGCCTGACGATGCTATTATGGTTATAAAATTGAATGAAATAATGTATGGCACCAATAATAATGAAACTTTCAGGATTGTAACCTAACAGAGCCATAGGCATGAAAAAAGGGATGGAAGTCAGTGATGAATACCAGGAATTTCTGACACCTAATGAGAAGTTGAAATGCTCGCCCTGGTGATGGACCTGATGGACCAACCAAAATATTTTATATTTATGGTGTAATCGATGATGCCAATAAAAGCAAAAATCCCATACGATAAAACCGGATAGCCATATTAGCCAGTTGGGTAAGTACGCCACTAAATCAAAGCTCACTTGTCGATAGATGAATACAAAGACGATTACCTCAAAGCCCCTGAAAATCCAAAGAATAATATGACCAGAATTAAGATTAGTGGCTATCTCACGCCATGGTATTTCTTTTTTTTCTAATTTTAAGAAGGCTAATTCTACTAATATCAGCAGTAACAATAGGCTAGTGCCTATGAAATAAAAAGTTTTCATGATAATTGAAGTTTATAATATCTTCAAAGATACTCTCTATTAATCCACTAATAAAACACTTAATAAAATTTAACAAAATTTTAAAAAAAGAAGTCCGGCATAGAAGTTTTGAAACACTGTGTTAGATAAATGTAATACTAATTATGGTATGACTGTATCATATTATTTTAGTCGAAAATATTATAGCCGTATAAAACCCCATCTTAACTCAAAATGATTTTTTTGAAAAACATTGCTAACTGGATTTTATATGTCTGCATGTTTCTTTTACAAAAGTGATAATTAAAGCACTGTTGGTTATATACATTCATTCATATCAAAGAGTTTATGCAAACTTAAAAAATTGAAAGTTTTTTAATGGATGCCCTATTATTATTGCTTTTCATGCATTTATTGTTGACTCTAAGGTGTCTTGTCATGTGCTTTTAGGAAATTTAATTATTTATTGGCAAATGAAGTACTTTTGTAATTGAAAATTCGGGCACATTGCTCTAATGGTTTGAACACAACATTTGGTTAACATGGAAAAACATATTCATACCTATGATGCTGAAGGCAATCAACTTTGTTGCACTTTAGAAAAAAAGATTGACCAAAAAACTAAAATTTCTTTTGTCAAAAACAAGAAAAAACCATCTCCTCACACTTCTCACGAACATCAGCACGATCACACTCACTCACATGATCACGATCACGACCACTCATCAGAACATGTAGAAAGTCCAATTCAATTGTTTAAGCCCGTAATTATCAGTTTTACCCTTTTGATGTTAGGTATAGCATTGGATCAATTACAGCCCGCCTACTACAACGGATATGTTAGATTGGGCTTATACATCCTGGCTTTCATACCTGTTGGCTGGCCGGTCATTAAAGAAGCATGGGAAGGTATTCGCGAAGGAGAGATTTTTTCAGAATTTTTCTTGATGAGTCTCGCCACCATAAGTGCTATGACAATCGGCGAATATCCCGAGGCTGTAGCCGTGATGCTATTCTATATGACCGGCGAATTATTGCAAACGATGGCAGTCAGGCGTGCCAAGGCTAATATTAAAACCATGCTGGACCAGCGTCCCGACGTCGTCACAATCCTTGAAGGCAATCAAAGTCGTGCCATACATGCGGCCGACGTACCTATAGGCTCCATAGTCCTGTTAAACCCGGGAGAAAAAGCCGGACTTGACGGCATCCTAATCTCCGAAGAAGCCGAGTTTAACACTTCCGCCTTGACAGGAGAGAGCGTCCCGATACGCAAAGGGAAAGGGGATGAAATTTTAGCTGGCATGATTAATGTACACACGGCGAGCAAAATTCAAGTAAATCGGCTTTATCAGGATAGTAAGCTTTCTCACATCCTGCAGATGGTTCAAGATGCATCATCTCGCAAGGCGCCAACCGAATTATTTATACGCAAATTTGCACGCATATATACTCCTGTAGTCGTCTTATTGGCAGCATTAATCTGTTTTTTGCCATATTTCTTTGTGGACGAATATATTTTCAGAGAATGGCTTTACCGTTCCTTAATATTTTTGGTAATTTCTTGCCCTTGTGCTTTAGTCATCAGCATACCTTTGGGTTATCTGGGCGGAATAGGAGCATCCAGTCGCAATGGCATCCTCATAAAAGGAGGTAATTACTTAGACACGCTGGCATCATTGCGTCATGTTGTAGTAGATAAGACCGGTACCATGACAGAAGGCAACTTTGAAGTCAGGGATGTAGTCGTCGATCCGACAATGGAAGAAGTTATATTTTTGCATAAATTAAAGGCATTACAAGCCTTTAGCACACATCCCATCGCCGGTGCTATAAGTCGGTATGTCCCGGATGATATCAGCAGCTTGTCTGTAACAGATATCAGGGAGATATCCGGCAAGGGAATGTCAGGTATCGTCGATGGCGCGCCCATCGCTGCGGGCAATCTCGCACTTATGAAGGATTTGGGTATCGAATATCCTGCCACGTTGGAACAGGTTCCCTTTACCATTGTGTCGGTATGCATTGATGGGAAATATGCCGGATATATAACCATCGCTGATGTTATTAAGAAAAATGCGGCGTTAGTCGTGCGACAGTTAGAGTCTATGCATGTCGGCATGACTATGTTGAGTGGCGATAGCGTCAAAGTGGTGGAAGCGGTAGCCAAAGAAGTCGGAATTAAAGAGGCCTATGGAGCCTTATTACCGGAAGATAAAGTGTCTAAAATGCAGCTTATTCGGCAGACCTATGCCCCCATAGCCTTTGTAGGTGATGGCATGAATGATGCTCCTGTTCTTGCCGGGAGCGACGTGGGAATAGCCATGGGTGGATTGGGGAGCGATATGGCTATAGAAAGCGCTGACGTCGTCATTCAGGATGATGACATACAGAAGATACCCAAAGCCATTTTTTTGGGTAAAAAAACCAAACAAATAGTGTGGCAGAATATACTATTAGCATTTGTCGTAAAAGGCATCGTCTTGATTTTAGGCGCGTCGGGACATGCAACTATGTGGGAAGCTGTATTTGCCGATGTTGGCGTAGCTTTACTCGCTGTTGGAAACGCCATTCGAATTCAAAAATTATAGCACCACAACGCCTCTCCTCTACACAGTAGTAAAGGTATCATTGGAAGAAGTCGTCTTCTCCGGCTTTCTTTTTTACAGTATCTGATGGCTGCTCTATGATATCACTTCGCTGATATTGACTACAGTCGGTGATAATAGACTGCGGTCCAGGAGGAACAATAAATCTAGCTCTTGGATCAAAGTCAGAAACTTTTTGTAATTCAAGCTGTCTGATAAATTCTGAGAAAAAAGGACGCGCCATTTTACTCCCTTGCCCATACGTCAAACTATTAAAATGAATCCATCGATCATCTCCTCCGACCCATGTACCGACTACCAGACCGGGTGTAATCCCCATAAACCAACCATCTACATAGTCATTGGTTGTTCCTGTCTTGCCACCTATTTCGCTCTTGATGCCACCGAATCCGGCTGCCCCCCTGACAGCATACTTGAGCATATCAACCATGACATAATTGATATCAGCAGGCAAGGCTTGTTTCTCATCCGAGGTATTTTTATATATAATTTTCCCATTTTTGTCCTCAATCTTGGTGATAAATGAGGGGACAACATAAGTTCCATTATTGGCAAATGAAGCATAAGCACCCGTCATCTCCATGACCGTGAGGTCGGCAGCACCTAAACAAATAGAAGGCTGTGCAGGGACCTTCGACTTATCTATCCCCATATTATTGACCAATTCAAGGACAGATCGCGTGGATTTCAACTGCTTCATAAGGTAAACAGAAACTGAGTTGCGCGATTCCTTCAATGCCTCATATAAGGTCATACTCTTACCACTAAATTTACCCTCTGCATTGCCGGGAGACCATGTATTGATAAGACCAAACTGCCCCTCTCCGGGCACAATGGAATATTGCTGATCCGTGACCTTCATACATGGACTTATACCTAAGAAGGTTATTGCGGATGCATAGACAAAGGGCTTAAAGGTAGAACCCACTTGTCGTTTTGTCCGGATATGGTCAAACTTAAAATACTTATGATTGATACCTCCGACCCATACCTTAACCTGCCCTGTTGATGGTTCGATGGCTACAATACCTGTCTGTAGAAACATCCGATGATATCTGATACTGTCATAAGGAGTCATCGTCGTATCTTTTTCGCCCACTGCATTGTAAGCAAATACTTTCATCTTAAACTTTTTAGCAAATTCGGTTCTTACGTCTTTGCGGAATTGCTGCCATTTGGCGACAGCGATTTTATAATCGGGGTCAGCCATTATCTTTTTGTAGGTCTGCTTTTGGTCGTCGGTAATCTTATATTTTTTGGCTACTTTATCGAGTCCCTCACGATCCGCAGCAGTCCATATATCGAACTCAATATCGGTAAAATTAACATCAGGGAATTTAGCCGACAGGTCATCCAATTCTTGCTCAAAGAGGTTTTGCCTCATGTTGATGTATCTATCTGAGGAGCGTACTAAATTTTTCATGGATGCATCGCGAATAGCAAGTTGGGCTTTGTCCGCATTGTATTTCCAGGGGTCTTTACCCCTCCATTCTCGCCAAAAGTTAGTTTGTACGTTTTTCATGTGCTTGAGCATGGTCTCTTCGGCGATGCGTTGCATATCTATATCGATGGAAGTATATATTTTCAGACCATCCCTATAGATATCATAGAGTGAGCCATCCGACTTTTGAAGATCCATTTTACGGATTATCTGGCTCACTTCTTTACCTACCTCCATTCTAAAGTAGGTAGCATCACCATCAATATGGGATTTGGGCTTAAAATCAAGTGTAATGGGTTCGGCGGCGTACTTTTGATATAGCTCTTTGGTCAAATCACCATTGCTATACATCCTTTTGAGGACTGTATTGCGGCGCATAGTGGCCTGTTCTTTCCGGCGGACGGGATTGTAGAGGGAAGGATTTTTGAGCATGCCCACTAATACAGCAGCTTCAGGGACAGTCAATTCTTTGTTACTTTTGGAAAAATAGGTTTCTGAGGCAGCTTCGATACCATAAGCGCCATAGATGAAGTTGAATTTATTGAGATACATAGCAAGGATCTCCTCCTTGGTGTAGCTTCGTTCTAATCTGATGGAAGTAATCCACTCTTTGAGCTTAATATTAACCAAGGCGAATGTTTTACGGATTCTTCCCATGTCGCCAAAGTCGCGATCAGAATACAGCAACTTCGCCAATTGCTGGGTAATGGTACTCCCTCCACCCGAACTCCTATTGGCAAGTAAAACAGTTTTGGCAACGACCCGTGCAATAGCCTCTGCATCAACACCACTGTGTTTTTCAAAGCGTACATCTTCTGTAGCTATCAATGCTTTGATGATATTAGGAGAAATATGCCTATAATCCACCGGCACCCTATTCTCAATATACAATCGCCCCAATGTCGAATTGTCGGAAGAAAGTATCTGACTGGCAAAGTCGTATTTCGGATTTTCCAACTCTTCAAAAGTAGGCAGACCGGACAAAGAGAGGTAAAACAAATAGGCTGCAACAAATAAAATAAAGCAGCCCAAGCCTATCCACATTTTTCGGACAATAGACTTAATTTTAGGATTACTGTCTTCCATACTGTCTTAAAATAACTAAATTAAATAACGAATGTACGAATAAATTAATATGTATCCTGAGTAAAGCCGGGGTGTATATAACAAAGCAGGTAGTTATGTTTTAAATGATGGTTCTATTTAAAAAATTATAGCCTGTCATAATAATCAAGGTGATGCTTCTTTAAAAATCGCCAAGCCCTCTAAATCATTGATTCTATGTGGCAATATACATATATTTCACAGTGGCTTTTCTCCTCAAAGCTTTACATATTGTTGCCATTTTGTTATTTTCAATAATATTTTTTCAAATTTCAAATCAAAAGCAACAAATTTGCGTTCTTTTGTTGAAAGAATAAACCATGAAAAGATCTTTTTTAGTTTTCTTGTTTTTCTCCGTACTCTATTCCGCCAATGCACAACATCAGCAAGTGGATACCGTAATATTTGCGGGCAAAAAAATGTTGCGCGTCATCACCGAAAGAGGCGATACCGCTTACTTAGACCAACTCGATGAAGTGTCTGTTTCTTCCAAGAAGCAGTTTGGTAGTAAGGATGAATACGATCGATATATGCGTTATCGACGGTATGCCGCCATTGTCTATCCTTACGCCTTAGAAGCTATGCGTATCTATCATGAATCGAAGGAAGCAACACGCAGTATGACAAGACGTGAACAAAAAAAGTATATGAAAACCCTTGAAAGGGAATTAGAAGAACAATTTGAAGAGCCTTTAAAAAAACTGACGAGGACACAGGGACTCATCCTTACTAAGATGATAGAAAAGGAACTCAACGAACCTTTTTACGACGTGATTAAAGAAATCAAAGGAACATGGTCTGCTTTCTATTACAATACTTCCGGTCGATTCTACGGATACCATCTGAGAGATGGCTACAAGCGGGGTGAAGACTATATCCTCGACATGGTACTGGACGATTATCGTCTCAATATTAAAAAATAATTTTGATAGAAATTCTATCCCAAAGGACGAAATGGTAACTCAAAACAGAAGCCTGACATTATTACGGTTAGAAAGTCAGGCTTAGGCAATATGTGAAGGTTATACAGAATTGATTTATAAATCAGTCCAACCTTCCTTAAAATCAAAATGCTTCTTATAGCTTTAGGGATGATAGTCGTTAAGGACAATGTAATTGGACTTTTGCGAATATCCAACCGGTATTAATTGGACACTTCTATTGTGTACACAATTCAGAAACTTATCCTTAATTTTCACAATCAATACTATGGCTCTACGGTGACCTTAAACTCAATTTCAGCCGTGTGTTCCAGTGTTTTAGACACTGAGCAATATTTTTCAAAAGACAGTTGGGCTGCCTTCTGAGCCTTCTTCATATCAACATTCCCTTTGATTCTAAAGAGAACTGTAATCTTTCGATATAACGAATATTCATCTACCGGCTCCGTCATGCCGTCCACCTCAACAGCAAAGGAAGTGATGACTTGTCGCTGTTTTTTAAGGATATGGATGACGTCAATAGCACTACAGCCGCCTATCGCAGCTAGAAGCAACTGCATGGGTCGCATACCCAGATTGGCGCCACCGATAGATGGGCTACCATCCATCATAATCGTATTGCCTTCTTCATTGACGGCTTCCATCTGAAAATCTTCATTTATTCGTTTTATATGAATCTTCATGCCTTACATATTTTTTTCTGATCGATTAATGATTTTTGATGACAATGTGAAGTTATAGCGCCGCCGGCCGATTGTAGAACAAGGATTGGCAACTATCAGAAGTTTGCATTGACTGTATAACAGCAGGCAAAGGAGCAATAAAAACGTCGGGATAATCCACTTCTCCAAGTTGTGGTCTTATCGGATACGCCAACTGTTCCGTCTTCGTGTTAAACTGAGAATCAATACCGTCTTTATTGCCGCGAGGATCAACCCTAAACCATCCAACATCCTCTAAATATAATGCATTCAAGCCATGGAGCGCATAGCCTGACTCAATGGTGCCTTTCCTTAGTACGCGCTGATAACAAAAACCGGCAGGGATGCCCATACCCCTCAGGAGTGCCGCCAATACATGTGCCTTGGCGAAACATATCCCCTCTTGTTGAGCCAATGTCTCTTCCGCTGAAATAGTTACTTTCTGATATCCGGTATCAAATGAATGAGACACTTGATCCCTTGCTACCTCAAAGGCGAGTTTGGCTCTATCATAGGAAGAAGAAGCCTTAGACTGAATGTCGGCAATTAGCCGGCTGACAATTGGCGTATCAAACAGTATAATGGGTGGTATTGCTTGTAGATAATCTTCCAAATGACTTGACTCCATGCGCAACTTCATAACATTTTTTTTTGATAAATATCGGACTACATCAAGTCAACAGTAAAATACACTTTAGGGTTTATTTTACTGCTGTAAAAAGGCAGGGTGAAATCATACGTTGAGTTTGATAAAAATAACCACCCTTATTTTTAAATACAAAATTTCCATGAATACTGCAATGCAATTAGCTATAATCATCTTTCAGAACTCAATGGACATAATCCCATTTTGTCTATTCGCACATTCAAAAAAGCCATATGATAAACAATTTTACAAAACTTATTACCGATAAAACTGTCTTTATTTAAGGCTATAACGATAATTAAATGGTATTTTAGCCTTTTAAAAAATTTATATTAAAGTAAGTAAAACCTGCTATATGATGTTTCAGTGGATTTTACTGCTATCAAGAAGTGTTCATTCATGCTTTATAACATAATTTTATTGATTCATGTATTTTCTGCTATATTAGGTCTGGGTCCGGGTTTCGTCATGATATACATTGTGACGAAGGCTTCCACGATGTCAGAGTTACGACATGCATATCTCATCCGCAACCGGCTTCATATCTTTGTAATGGTAGGCGGAACATTATTATTGTTATCCGGCCTGGCAATGGGATTAATCAACACCTATCTCTTCCGGATGGGTTGGTTTGTCACCAGTTTAATCCTGTTTTTAGTGGCTTTGGGCTTCGGTCCGATTGTATTATCTCCATTATCAAAACCTATCAAAACCTTATTACATCAACATCAAGGCGAAGATATTCCCCTTCAATATTATCAATTGTCGAAGAAATTATTTTTCTATGAAAGGATTGAAAATGTAATATTTCTGGTTATTATAATGATGATGGTATTAAAGCCTTTCTAAACCCCAATTCCGAATTAGGCAAATGCGAAATCGATTCGTACATCGGGACGTCCCTCATAATCAGGACTCTTCGGTTTTGTAAAACCTAAATTGCTGAATTCGGTTTAAAAGTATCAGCGGTATTACGATTGTAAAACAATAAAATAATTTGGTCTATTTTAATGTTACAATTCATATAGAATTATCGTTCCATAATTTTGTTAATAAAATCAACTTCTAATAATAATCAATCAAATGCTATGCAAGACAAAGCCGATTATACCAATGAATTAAATGCTGACTTCTGGAATCACCGCTGGAAAAGTGGACTGACAGGATGGGATATAGGCTATGCTTCACCGCCATTGGTCGATTATATGAGTCAATATGAGGGTAAGTCCGCATCCATCCTTATCCCCGGTTGCGGTAACTCATACGAAGCCGAAAACCTGATATCTAAAGGATTTAAAGATATTACTCTAATCGATATTTCAGAAGAGTTGACCAATAGGTTGCGTGAAAAATTCAAAGAAACACCCCAGGTTAAGGTAATATGTGAAGATTTTTTTCACCACGTCGGACAATATGATTTAATCCTGGAACAAACCTTCTTATGCGCCCAGATATTAGAAAGACGAGAAGAATATGTGCGTCATGTTGCTTCATTACTCAAGGAGGGAGGTAAATTGGTGGGCGTTTTATTTGGCGTTGATTTTGGCAAAGATGGTCCACCTTTTGGTGGCGATGAAGGTGAATATAAGAAACTTTTTTCAGAATTATTTGATATACGGGTCATGAACGCTTGTTACAATAGTATTCCGCCAAGAGCGGGTTCTGAACTCTTTGTGATTATAGAAAAAAAGTAAAAAGCTATAGTCTGTTGAGTCCGGCTTTAGCCTTTTGATGCAAGCTTGACTTGTATTCGGATGGTGATAAAGAAATGCAAAGATTGTAATACTTTCGAGCCTGAGCCTTATTATTTCTTTGTTCGTATATCAATCCTATATTGAGGGCAGCATTACAAGCGTAATAAGCGGGATATTTTTTCCCTTTTTCGAGGGTAATTAAATAATAATTTAGGGCTGCTGCCTCATTTGAAAGAGAGTGTAACACGCGTCCCATCCGATAGTTGTATTCCAATCGTTCCAGGACACTATTAAAATCGGATTCTTTTTTGCTATTTAAGAGTTGAAAGGATCTTTGCAGATAGTTGCCATCATAAAGCAGTCGGGCTTTAAGTAGGTCTATATTGGGTATTTGACCGGCATTGGCCTCGCGGAGTGCGGCTTTGTCCTCATCGACGATAGCACGACCATATTTTATAATATTGGCATTATTCATAAGGTATCCGGCTACATTGCCTTCAACAAGCTGACTCCAGGCGAGCTTCTGATAGGCTTCTTTGATGTAATTTCGACCTTTAAACTGTCTCAGATAGGACTTTAAATAAAGATCAGCATCGGGGTCAAGTCGATGGAGCTTTGCCATGCCCAACATAAAATTGAGATAGTGAAAAGGAAAATAATTACTTCCTACAGGGCGTTTCATCAAAATATTGATTGCCACATCATTTCTCCCTGAACGCATGGCTATATTACTTAGTGCAAAACAAGCCAAGGGACTATTGTCAGAGTCTAAGCCAGCTTGAGATACTATTTTCCAGGCATTTTCAGCATCATTATTGAGGTGAAGTTGTACAAAGGCATACATGACTATGGCTTCATCCCTAAAGAGGAAGGGTCGGTCATAACGGATGACGGATTCAAGTTCTTTGATACCCTGATCGATCGTACCTTCCATGCCACCCAACCAGGAGACTCCCCATCGGTATTCGTCCGGAATAGTGCCGATGGCTGCATGCAACACACCCATACTTTTCTTATTGAGTATAAAGGTTGGAAATTTTTCAGTATTGTTTTTTAAATCTTTGTAAGCCGCTTTTATTTCAAAAAATGCGCGTGTATATTCTTCAAACTTCAGCCTCGTCAATGCCCACTGTAGTTGCATTTCAGCCCTACAATACAAAAAATAAGGAGATGCAGGATCTGTCTTGCCAATCATCGACAAACGGGTGTTTTTATTGGCTTTCATCTTATTGAAATCGGCATCCGTCTCGCCAATAAATGCAGAGAAGAAGTCGATATAATTTTCCAGAAAATAGGTGACATAATTGTTGGGCTCAGACGTTCTTATGTATTGAATTTTTTGTTCCGCCTCCTTAAAGCGCAGTTGCATAATCAATTGATACGCCTTACGGGCATTCGAGCTAAAATCAATGGACTTCTTTTGAGCATGAATACTCTGAGGCTGCATGAGGCACATAAGCCAAATGGAAACAATAAAAATTAAAGGATGCTTCAAAACAGGCTATCAAAAATATTTTTTAAAATAAAAAGCCTCAAACACCAGATCAGTATTTGAGGCTTTTCCGGGAAGTATCATCCGCCTAAGCTTCAGTGGTTTCTTCTTCCAAGATAGTGGCTTTGTCCACTAAGATACGTCCACAATGCTCGCACACTAAGATCTTCTTGGTCAATCCTATCTCCATCTGGAGCTGTGGTGGAATAGCGTTATAACATCCGCCACATGCGTTACGCTCGACAGAGACAACAGCCAATCCATTGCGATAAGTATTTCTAATCTTTTGGTATGCTTTTAGGAGGCGTTCTTCGATTTTCTTTTGTTGCTTTTCTGACACAGCCAAAAGTTTTTCTTCATCTTTCTCGGTACGGCTGATGATCTCTTTCAGCTCAACTAATTTCTTTTCGAGGTCTTCCTGCTTATTAGCTCTGCGTTCCTGAGCAGCGACCAATGCTTCATTTTTACCTTCCTTGGAAAAGCGCAATTCTTTGATTTTTTTCTCTGCCAATTGGATATCCAACTTCTGGAGCTCGATTTCTTTGTTTACGGCATCAAATTCACGGTTGTTCTTGACTTTATCCAATTGTTTTTCGTACTTGGCTATCAAGGCTTCGCTTTCTTTGATGTGGTTTTGGTAATTTTTTATATCCAGTTCCATCGTCTTAATAGCCGTATCAATCTTCGTAACGCGGGTATCTAAGCCTGCGACTTCATCTTCCAGATCACTCACCTCCATTGGAAGCTCACCTTTAAGAATTCGAATTTCATCAATTTGAGAGTCGATTTGTTGAAGATTGTATAATGATCTTAGTTTTTCACTAACTGATAATTCCTTTTTTGCCATAATTTTTATAAATAGTTAATTGGATTTGTAATAACTTTAGTCGAACGAAGCGCAAAATTACTAATTTTTTTGATTATCAAGTCTTTAATTAAATTTATCGTAAATTGTTCACTTTCATAATGTCCGATATCGGCTATCATAATTTTATCGTTGGCGTCAAAAAACTCATGATATTTAAAGTCGGCCGTTATGAAAACGTCGCATTCCGCCGCTATTGCCTGATTTAATAAAAAAGATCCTGACCCACCGCACACTGCAACCTTGTGAATGGTAGTCTTCACAGGACGTGTATATTTTATAACATGTACCTGCATCTTTTGTTTCAAGTCTTCCAGAAAAAATGTCCATTCCATAGGATGTTGAGTCCAGCCAATAAGTCCGGTACCGCGAGGCCGCTCGTTGATTAGTGTGCCGAAATGAGGCAGGAGAGCCTCACATCGTGATAACCCGATTCTTTCTGCGATTTTATTGTTGACGCCATCTTCAATCACATTATCGAGATTGGTATGTATGGCATATATGGCAATGTTGTTGCGAATTGCTTTGATGATGGTGCGCTGGACGTAATTTTGTCCGGTGAATCTTTTTAAGCCGGAGAAGACTATCGGATGATGGGCAATAACCAGATTAAAACCGGCTTCTATGGCTTCATCGACTACAGTCTCCGTAGCATCCAGGCTAATGATGGCACCAGTAATGTCCATGTCAGGATGTCCGACAATCAGACCACTATTGTCATAATTTTCCTGATATTCAAGCGGTGCATGTTGTTCTAAATGTTTTATAATTTCTTGCAACTTCATGTACACATTCCTTTACTATTTTCCAACTAAATGCATCAAATCTCCAACACATGGCACACTTCTACTTACAAAGCCTTCCCCTAATTTCACTCCTGCAGCACGTCCCATTTCTCTTGCCCTCGCTTCTAAAAATACCCAGAAATCTTCATCGCTAATGGGTGTATGCACCTGCTCTTTATTCATAAAAAATTGAGATGCATAAGCCGACACCATTTCCAGTTTCTTTTGATGATACTCTGTTATATCCACGACAATATGTGGTGCAATGTGCATATCCTGGATGTAGTTAAGCACTATTTTAGGCCGCCAACGGTCGAGAACAGCACCTTCGTCATCTTTCAGTTCCACTTTGACCAATCCACTGATAAATGTCGCCCTATCCACTAATTCGGCGCCCTTGCCATGATCCGGATGGCGGTCAGATGGGGCATTGGCGAGGATTATCGAAGGCTTTGCTATCCGAATGATACGGGCTACAGCCAGTATGGACGCTTCATCTACAATAAAAAATCCATCCTTAAGCTTCAGATTATGTCTCCACATACCACCCAACCTCTTACGGGCTTCCTCGGCTTCTTCCAGGCGTAGTGGACCACTACCATTGGAACCCAATTCTCCCATCGTCAAGTCCAGCAAGCCAACGCTATGACCCTGTTCAATCATTTTAATAAGTGTGCCGCCTGAACCCAGTTCTATGTCATCAGGATGTGCCCCAATAGCGAGGATATCTACTTTCTGCATGTTTAATCGGTTAATACTTCACCTGAAGGTAATAATTTAATATACTCCTTAACGTATGCATTGGGGACGGCTACGCTTAGGTTGTAATAAGCAATCTTCCATTTTCCGCTCACTTTGGCGAGCACACCTGTTGCCCTACATGGCCCCATCCACGTCTTCAGGCTTTCGTCAAACATCACTTTTTTTCCCTTCATGTCATAGTAATGCCTGTCATAAGGCTCAAAATGCCATGCTTTCCTTCCGCGAAAATACTTGCCTAAATCTCTTGCCATCGAAGCTCTATCCCACCTTTCCGAGAGATCCGTGCCTAAATATACAGCATCTTCCGACATCAATCCGAAAAAAGTAGCAGAATCTCCTACTGCTGCTGCATGATGCCAGGCATCTATCACCTTATTTTGTTCTTCCCGACTCGAATCATTTTTGAATGAGGAAAAAGCTACTGCAACAGACGCAAGGCACAACAACATCAAAGTCGATTTCATAATGGTATATCTCATTTGCTCTGAATATTACTTTGTAAACTCAATGTAAAAACGGTTAAAGTTAAAAAATGTTGGAAAATAATTCAGGATGTCTTATCTTTACACAACTTAATAACTTAATCACCAATTTCTGTAATATGTTAGTAAAAGTATATGCCAGTGCAACTCATGGAGTGGATGCATGTACCATTGATGTTGAAGTCAACTCGGGAGGTCCTGTGCAGGCCGGCAAAATGGGTTATTTCTTGGTAGGCTTACCGGACAATGCGGTCAAAGAAGGATATATGCGTATAGCAGCCGCCACCTCTAATATTGGTCTAAAGTTGCCCCGCATCAATATGACTGTCAATCTGGCACCGGCCGATATGAAAAAAGAAGGGGCTGCCTATGATCTCCCCATTGCAATAGGCATGCTGGCTGCCTCAGGATACATCACCTCAGAGTTATTGGACAAATACATCATTTTGGGTGAGTTGTCGTTAGACGGTGAGCTAAGGCCCATCAAAGGGGCTTTGCCCATAGCCATTCAAGCGCGAAAGGAAGGATTTAAAGGATTTATTTTACCGGCTGATAATGCCAGAGAAGCCGCCATAGTCAACGATCTGGATGTATTGGCAGCCCATAATTTAAAAGATGTCGTTCAATTTTTTAATCAGGAAGGAAGCTTGGAAAAGATTTCTATTAATACCAGAGAAGAGTTTTTCAACAATCAATCCGATTATATGGAAGACTTTGCCGATGTAAAAGGTCAGGAAAACATCAAAAGAGCGCTTGAAATAGCGGCAGCCGGTGGGCACAACGTTATCCTCATAGGTCCGCCCGGCGCAGGAAAAACCATGCTCGCGAAGCGTCTTCCCACCATTTTACCTCAACTGTCCCTCAAGGAAGCACTCGAAACTACTAAAATTCACTCCGTTGCCGGCACACTTACCAAAGGTTCTTCTCTCATCACTCGAAGACCATTCCGCTCACCACATCATACGATAAGCGACGTGGCACTGGTAGGTGGCGGATCCAATCCACGACCCGGAGAAATATCCCTTGCGCACAATGGCGTATTGTTTTTAGACGAATTACCAGAGTTTAAAAGGGAAGCATTAGAGGTTATGCGGCAACCGATGGAAGACCGTGTTGTAACCATAAGCCGGGCACGTCAAACGATTGATTATCCCGCAAGTCTGATGTTGGTCGCCTCCATGAATCCTTGCCCTTGCGGCTATTACAACCATCCCGAAAAGGAATGTGTGTGTGCGCCCGGAGTAGTCAAAAAATATTTAAACAAAATATCAGGTCCACTCTTAGACCGCATAGACCTACACGTGGAAGTGACACCCGTATCTTATGATAAATTGACTGATGACCAACCCAATATCGAAAGAAGTGAATCCATACGACAAAGGGTAGTCGCCGCCCGGGAAATACAGGAAGAACGATTCAAAGAAATCAAAAACGTATATTCCAATGCTCAGATGCCCGGCAATGTCGTAAGGAAATTGTGTCATCTCACGCCTCAAGGTACCGCTCTTCTTAAGGCCGCCATGACAAAGCAACAACTCTCAGCGCGTGCCTATGACAGAATATTAAAGGTAAGCAGGACTATTGCAGACTTAGCAGGAAGCCCCGATATTACGATAGAACACCTCGCGGAGGCAATACATTTTAGGAGCTTGGACAAGGAGTCATGGATGCCGGCTTAGAATATGAGCATCATATTTTCTATAAATATAGCCCACGGTTTAAACATAGCCCACGGTTTAAACATAGCCCACGGTTTAAACATAGCCCACGGTTTAAACATAGCCCACGGTTTAAACCGTGGGCTATGTGACCATGGTCTATGACGGAAATCAACCGAAAACCAACCGTTTCAACGGTTTATTAAAACATGAAAATAAAAATTGAATATGCCACATTCATTAAACAAAATATGGATACACGCCATTTGGGCTACCAAAAAACGACAACCATTTATTCATTCATCGGTTGAAAATAAAATACACCAATTGATCGCAGAACAGCTTCGGGAGCTGGGCTGTCCGGTACGGATTATTAACGGTATGCCCGATCATATTCATTGTTTATTTTTATTAAACCCACAAAAATCAATTGCGGAGGTTATTAAGCAAATCAAAGGTAGCAGCTCGCATTTCATCAATCAAAATAATTTAATACCGGAAAAATTTGCCTGGCAAACCGGATATGCTGGCTATTCAGTTTCTGAATCAGTGGTGCAGAAGGTATTTCTATATATTCAAAACCAAAAACAACACCACGCAAAGATAACATATCAGCAGGAGCATGATGAATTTTTGAAGTTATATGGAATTGATACCAAATAGACCAATTGGTTTACCAGCTTTATGATCTAACGGACGAAGAAATCGCCATTATAGAAAATGGATAAATCCATTGATGAAATATTACATACATATCATAGCCCACGAATTAATTCGTGGGCTATGACGGAAATCAACCGAAAACCAACCGTTTCAACGGTTTATTAAAACATGAAAATAAAAATTGAATATGCCACATTCATTCAACAAAATATGGATACACGCCATTTGGGCTACCAAAGAACGACAGCCATTTATTCATCCGCCGGTTGAAACGAAAATTCATCAATTCATTGCTGGCCAATTGCGAGTGAGCACTATGCCCCTAAGCCACTCCCCAAACATATCAAAATTCTCCTCCATTCATAGTATAACTAAATACTCTTTACTACATTTGTGCAAATAGCAACCGCATCATACAAAAAGGAGAAACATGATATTACACGATCGTATGTCGGGCGTCCCCGATCCATTGGGGCAGGTTGTCACTTGAAATACATTTATCCCGTTGTATAACAGGGTTGATCGGCATAAACAGACGAACAAGTGTTAGTTACACAAAGCCAATTAAAATTTCTTAGGGTATGCCTCACCCTTCAAATAATAACGGACACTAAAACAGAATGATGAAACAGCCAATAATTAGACAAGAAATCCCGGAAGACTTTACAGAAATTTACAATGTAAATCTAATCGCATTCGGGCAAGAGAACGAAGCAAAATTAGTGGACGCTTTAAGAAGAAACTTGACTGTTTTTATCCCTGAACTTTCACTTGTGGCAACCGACAATAACAAAATCGTTGGACACATCCTGTTTACGAAAATCAAAATCATAGATGACATCGGCAACCAAAATGAAAGCTTAGGACTTGCACCAATGGCGGTTAGACCGGAATTTCAAAAAGGTAGAATTGGTGGACAACTCATTAGAAAAGGACTTCATATAGCTAAAGATTTAGGTTTTAAATCAGTCATTGTATTAGGACATGACAATTATTACCCAAAATTCGGATTTGAACCCGCCGACAAATGGAATATTAAAGCACCGTTTGACGTCCCTTCAAATGTTTTTATGGCACTTGAATTAGAACAAGATGGACTTAAAAATATATCAGGGACAGTCATATACCCGAAAGAATTTGAAACAGTATAACACCAACTAATACCGAAAGGATATCCGTAATAGACCAACTAAATTGGTCTAAAATAAAATCAGTTTCGTATAACCTATTTTTTCCAAAAAAAATACCGTCTTGAATGCTCAGGACGGTATCATTATTTCTATTACGATCGATTAGCCATTCAATGCTGCTGCACCGCCGACTATTTCAGAAAGTTCGTTGGTAATGGCCTCTTGACGAGCTTTGTTGTAATTAATTTTCAATTCTTTCAACAATGAATCCGCATTTTCAGTGGCTTTGTCCATAGCCGTCATCCTCGCACCATGCTCTGACGCATTGGTATCGAGCAATGTCTTATGAAATTGAGTCTTTAAAATTATCGGTATCAGATACTCCAATAAGCTTTTCTGATCCGGCTCGAAAATATAGTCTGCACGCTTTGTGTTGGCAGAGCGATCTACCGGCATCTTCTTTACCGGAAGAAATTTCTCCGTCTTAAATACTTGTGTTCCGGCATTTTTAAACTTACTATATACAATTTCTATGGCATCATACTTACCTGCCACAAAGTCGTCCATCAACACAGAAGCAATAGGCGCAATGTTATTGAATGAAAGGTCGGCAAAAGCATTGACATAATCATTGATTACAGGAGCATTTTTATACACTCTTCTTACATAGTCATTCCCTTTTTTACCGATAGTAACAAAAGTTACATTATTGGCGGCATGAGCATCCGCATATTTTGTTTTTACCAATTCAGTTGCTGCCTTGCATATATTTGAGTTTAATGCACCTGCAAGACCTCTATTGGAGGTAATAATTACGATAGCTACATTCTTTACTTCCCGTTCGGTATTGAATGCAGATGAGTCGTCACCACTAATATTTGACAGGATATTGGACAACATACCATTCAGTTTTTCACTATATGGTCTCAATTGAACGATAGCCTGTTGTGCACGGCGCAACTTAGCCGCAGATACCATCTTCATGGCCTTGGTAATCTGCTGCGTAGAAACAACCGATTTTATCCGCTCTCTTACTTCTTTTAAATTAGCACCCATTAAAAAAGTGATATTTATATTGAGGAAAAACCGGAAAGGAAGTAGATAAAAACTGCCTTTCCGGCTAATTCACTATGATTAAAATTTAAGCAAATTAATTGGCAAATTGTTTAGCCAATTCAGCTGCAACAGATTTCAATGTATTCAAATCCCCATCTTCCAACTTACCTGCTTTGAAATTCTTAAGCATATCCGGATGGTTTTTATCCAAAGTTGCAAAAAGGTTTTCTTCAAATTCCTTAACGCTGGACGGTTTAATATCCTTCAACAGGTTGTTGGTACCCAGATAGATGATAGCCACTTGTTTTTCAACAGAAACAGGTGAATACTGTGACTGCTTTAGGACTTCCACGTTGCGTACACCTTTATCCAATACCGCTTTGGTTGCTGCATCCAAGTCGGAACCGAATTTAGCAAATGCTTCCAATTCTCGGTATTGTGCTTGGTCAAGCTTCAAGGTACCGGATACTTTTTTCATGGACTTTATCTGAGCATTACCACCCACACGGCTTACGGAGATACCTACGTTGATAGCCGGTCTAATACCTGCGTTGAATAAGTTGGATTCAAGGAATATCTGACCGTCTGTGATAGATATCACATTGGTCGGAATGTATGCAGATACGTCACCCGCTTGTGTCTCAATGATAGGTAAAGCCGTCAAAGATCCACCACCTCTCACCAATCCCGAATTCTTTAATGACTCAGGAAGGTCATTCATATTCTGCGCGATAGCATCATTGCTGATGACCTTTGCTGCACGCTCCAATAAACGGCTGTGCAAATAGAATACATCACCCGGATAAGCTTCACGTCCCGGTGGTCTTCTCAACAAAAGAGACACCTCACGGTAAGCTACTGCTTGTTTTGACAAGTCGTCATAGATAATCAGTGCAGGGCGTCCTGTATCTCTGAAAAACTCTCCAATGGCAGCACCCGCAAATGGAGCATAGAACTGCAAAGGAGCAGGATCAGAAGCCGAAGCTGATACAATAGTTGTATATGCCATAGCTCCATTTTCTTCAAGCACTTTCGCTACCTGAGCAACAGTGGATGCTTTCTGGCCACAAGCTACATAGATACAATATACGGTTTCACCTCTTTCGTGAAATTCTTTTTGATTGATGATGGTATCAATGGCAATCGCTGTTTTTCCAATCTGGCGGTCACCGATAATCAATTCACGCTGACCTCGACCGATAGGAATCATGGCGTCAATGGCTTTGATACCCGTCTGCAATGGCTCTGTTACGGGCTGCCTGAAGATAACACCGGGAGCCTTACGTTCCAGCGGCATCTCATACTTAGCACCCTGAATATCACCTTTACCGTCAATAGCCTGTCCCAGAGGGTTTACTACACGGCCGAGAAATCCTTCTCCTACTTCAATAGAGGCAATTGTATTGGTTCTTTTCACCTTAGACCCTTCCTTTAAGTTGTCAGAAGGTCCTAAAAGCACGACACCCACGTTGTCTTCTTCAAGGTTCAATACAATGGCTTGAACTCCGGTTTCAAACTCCACCAATTCACCGGCTTTTGCATTGGTTAGGCCATAAACACGTGCGATACCGTCACCTACGGAGAGGATGGTACCTACTTCTTCCAGTTCAGCTTCGGTATGGAAGCCGGAAAGTTGTTGTTTGAGTATGGCTGAGATTTCATCAGGTTTAACATTAACCATAGCTATATTTAATTTTAATGTTTTTATGAATTATGGGAAAATGATTGTTTTAACTTAGTAAGCTGGTAAGCTACACTGCTGTCATATAAATTGTCGCCAAATTGTATGATAAATCCACCTATAATAGTCGGATCGATGTGTGTATCCAACTGAATAGTCTTGTCAGTACCTATCAACTCTTTCACTTTGGACAAAATCTGATCGGTTGTTGTCCGATCGAGAGCCGTTGCTGACGTGACCTTTACCAGTGCGATATTGAAGTGTTCATTATACTGTAGATTAAATTCATCGGCAATATCTACGAGAAGGGGCTCTCTGCCTTTGCGTATGGTCAATTCAAAAAAGGACATAGTCAAAGTATCGAGTTTGCCTTCAAATACTGCTTTGAGGGCTGATATCTTCTTGGTTGGATATATGATTGGGCTTTTGAGCAAGAGGTAAAGATCCCTGCTCTTTAACGCTTCCTTGAAGTTAGCCATATCTCCTTTAACCACCTCCGTCTTCCCCTGCTCAATAGCGAGGTCAAGAAGGGATTTGGCGTAGCGCGATGCGACTTGTGATACAGACATTTATCTTAATTTTCTAAATGAAAAAGAATGTATTAGTTTAATTTCATTTCATTGACTAAAGACTGTGCCAATTCAATCTGAGCAGGATCGTTGCTCAATTGTTTTTTGATAACCGTCTCTGCAACCTGAACCGCCAATAGACCTGCCTGATTTTTCACTTCGGCAATGGCTTGTTTTTTCTGATTTTCTATTTCCAGATTAGCATTGGCAAGGATTCTTCCTGTCTCTTCTTTGGCTTTGTTTTTAGCTTCAGAAATGATCTGAGAGGCTTGATCTTTGGCATCCCGAAGCAAAGCAGCACGTTCTTCACGAGCTTGTACGAGCAATTGCTCATTTTCTGACTTCAGATTGTTCATTTCTTCTCTGGCAATATCGGCTTGAGCCAGCGCATCATTGATGGAGTCTTCTCTCTCTTTGAGGGCTTTAGCGATAGGGTTGATAGCTTTTTTACCTAAAAACCACCACAAGCTGACAAATATAATTACCGTCCAAAAAAACAGACCGAAATCGGGCTTGATGACATTAAATTCGGCTAATAATACCATAATATATAATTAATTGAATAATTTTTCTAAAAAAGCCCGATGATCAACCAATCGTTTACGCATCGGGCACACATTTTACTTCTGACCTGCAGTCAACAATGCAACAACCACTGCAAATAGTGCAACCGCTTCAACGAAAGCCGCTACAATCAACATGTTGTTACGAATGTCACCGACAGCTTCCGGCTGGCGTGCTATCGCTTCCATACCTTTACCACCGATAAAACCAATACCGATACCGGCACCGATTGCTGCTAATCCCGCTCCAATTCCTGCGTACATAGTCTAAATTTATTTAATTATGTTAAAATTCTGTTTTTCAAAACTCGCCGACTTTCCGGCAATATACATTTCGAAACTTTTTCCGAAATCTTTTTCTTTTAATGGTGCGCCTCTTCTGTAGCCGCTCCGATATAGGATGCTGACAAAATAGTAAATATAAACGCCTGAATCAGCGCCACTACAAATTCTATCAGGTTCATAAACAACGTAAATGGTACTGCTAAGGCAGCTCCAGCCGTTGCCCCTCCTATGCTCTCACCCACATTTCCAAATACAAATATCAATCCCACCAAACTCATTATTATGATGTGACCGGCTGTGATATTGGCAAAAAGTCGTATCATCAATGAAAATGGCTTGATAAATATGCCCAAAAACTCGATGGGCGCCAAAAATATTTTCATCGGCACCGGCACACCCGGCATCCAGAAAATATGCTTCCAATAGTTGCCATTGCCCTGGATATTGGTAATCAAAAAAGTTACGATAGCCAAGCCCATGGTGATGGCTAAGTTACCTGTTATATTGGCACTGAATGGGAAAAACGGTATTAGTCCCATCAAATTACACGTCAAAATAAAAAAGAAGTTGACCAATAAAAATGGTAGATACTTCTGATAGCGATCGCCCAACATTGGTTTAGCTACCTCGTCAATGATAAAGTTGATGATGATCTCCATCAGGTTCTGGAATCCGGATGGCGCTTTGCGTCCACGGTTTTTGTACCCCTTAGCTACTGATAAAAAGACAAACAACAACAATGCCGCCGCTAACAACATGGAAAATACATTCTTTGAAATGGAAAAATCAAAAAATGATGTAAAGCCCAGCATAGAAGAAGCTTTCTCCAACTGATATTCTTTCCCTTCGTGTGTAAGGATTGCTATTTCTTCTCCATCCACTTTCTTATGGTCGATGTAACCTATCTCCACCTCACCTCCCGGGAAACCAGATGGCAACCGCTTGATGATCCCCTCATCCATGGCATAACGATTAACAGTCTTATGACCATGATCCATTTTCGAACTCATAAAAAAGGTAAATCCGTCTTCCTTAGAATACAAAATACAAGGAAGCGGAATCGAAACATGACCAAAGAGGTGAAACTCATTGGAATTGTTAATATGGTTAAATATCATGTTCTCCATATTAAATTCCTTGGCAGGAGCATGCTCTTCAACACCTTCTGCACTCATCTCCATTGGATGATCATGCGCCGTTTCCTGCGCTTGTGACAGGACGGGAACCAAACACATGGAAAAAAGTAATGGAAAAAACAGTTTCAATGCCACTGAAAAACGGATATTATGAAATGCGTACAACTTGGTCATATCTGTTAAATTGCTTGACCTGTATGAGTTTTATACAGGTTTTTCAAAATTCGGCACAAAGGTAAGTTTTGGCTTCCATATAACCAAGCATTTTTTTATGCTTTAAAAAGAATATCAGTAGATTATATTTAATATCTGACAACTCTAATTCGTTATCTAAACCAAAATCCTTTCAATATGCAATAATAACGCTATCTGTGACAAATACCAATTTAATCTTACAACTTAAATTTATTTTTAGTGGAATCTAAAATTTTATTAAAAACTAAAAAAATCTAAACAGCTTACTCCCATATTCAACAGTAAAGATTTTGAAAAACCGTATAGAACTGATCATGAGGGCAATTTAGATGTACAAATAATTTAAATTGTCCCTTTAAACTGTTGATTACGTGTCACATATCGATTCCGCAGCCTTCTAATGTCGAATTTGGGTCTATGACAAATAACCGTCGTAAAAAAAAGTCGCCTTTGCGTCCGACTTCTTAATCTTTCAGTACATTTAAAACACAAATTGACCCTTTCTCACATAGCTCAAACGCCTCAAAAACAAGGACTTCTTGTAAATACTTGAATAAAATCAATACAAGGCGGCTAATTTTTCGTACCTTTGCGGTCATTTCAATAAAATACGAATTTTATTCAAAGTAAAATTAGCTTATGTCTAAGAAAAAAGTACTTATCGTTACAGAAGAACTGTCACCCTATACCTTCGAAAACGATATTGCCAATTTAATAGGGAAATTGCCGCAGACTATACACGATGCAGGTATGGAAGTTAGAATCCTGATGCCTCGCTTCGGCATTATCAACGAAAGACGTCACCGCTTACACGAAGTTGTTAGATTGTCCGGCATGAATATCATCATTGACGACGACGACTATCCTTTGATTATTAAGGTAGCTTCACTGCCGGGCATGCGCCTACAGGTATATTTTCTGGACAATGAGGAGTTTTTCAAGAGAAAAGCTATGTTTCACGATGAAGATGGCCAACCCTTTGAAGATAATGAAGATCGTATGGTTTTCTTCTGCAAAGGCGTCATTGAGACTATCCGTAAATTTGGCTGGCCGGCAGACTACATCCACTGCCTCGGCTGGATGACAGCCCTCATCCCCTTTTATCTTAAAACAGCCTATAAAAACGACCCCATCCTCAATAAATTTAAAATTATTTACACCCCATACAAAGAAGATATCTCCGGCTTTTTTACACCAAAATTTGCTACCAAAGCATCTATCAATAACTTAAAGCCGGAAGACCTCAAACCATTTATAAAAAATAATCAAGTCACACTAATTGAAAGCGCTTTAGCGTTTACCGATGGTGTCATCGTGGGAAGTGAGGAAATGGATGAATCCATAACCAAAGCACTCAAAAAACTAAAAGGCATACCGGTTCTGGACTATGTGGATCAAGAAAATATGAAAAAAGAGTATATCGATTTTTACCAAAAACTGATCAACGAATAACCCATCATTAACCTTTAAATCTGACTTGTGAGAAATTACACTCTCTTTGCTCTATTTATATTGTTTGCCCTTGTCGCTTGTAACAAACCCAGCGATTTCGGGAAAGACATCATCTCAGGATCCAATATTCCGTATGAACAATTGGATACCTTTACTCTTCAAGCCTCTTCAGAAATCGACGACAGCGTAAGGACTTACGTGCCGGGATCGGTCGCCCTTTCCATGTCCAATAGTATCGTGGGCAATGTCGATGACCCTGCATTCGGAAATATCCAGGCTGAGGCATACGCAAGCTTCGCCATCGAAAGGATCCTCAATGACAGCCTGAACTTCATCCAGCTTGATTCTGCTGTGTGGGAAGTATTCTACGACGCAGATAGTACCGGTCAATATGGGGATATAACACAACCTATGAACTTAGAAGTGTATAGAATTATTGATTCTGTCAAGGTTCAGGATACTTTATATTCTACACATTCTTATGCGACAGACCCTTCAGCAGTCTCCGGTAAATACAACTTCTTCCCACGCCCTTTCCCTTCCGACTCAAGCCACTTGCGCTTTAAGATGAACGACAACTTCTTGACATTCCTCAAAGGGCTACCCGACACAACCTTTGGCAGCTCCCTCAATGTTAGAAATAACTTCCCCGGCTTTGCCATAAAGGCAGTCGGAAAAACCGGAGCTTTAATACGCTTTAATTTTATTAATGCTCAAAACAACTTGAAGATTTACTATAAAAAACCCAATGGTACACGCGATTCCATAAAGTTAATCACCAACATCAATTGCGTTAGACATACCATGTACAAGCACGATTATTCCGGTAGTCGCTATCTCAACAGTAAAGTAAATCCTTCTTCCGATAGCTTGTTATTCATTCAATCTATGGCAGGCCCAAGAATTAAACTCACCCTGCCTGACCTTTCTTACTTGAAATCAGATGGCCTGAACTTCGCCGAATTGGAAATAACAGTGGCAGACGATAATGGCAAAGCCTTCCCCAAGCCCCAACAGCTTTGGTTGTACAAAAAGGATAGTAAGGGTGACATTGTATCGGTCGCAGACGGCACAATCGCCATCAACAGTGGCTATAGAGCATCTTTTGGCGGAAACTTAGAAGAATTTTCTATCAATCAAAAGACTATTTATAAATACAGATTCCGCTTCCCTAAGCACATGATCGATTATATCAAAGGCAAAGAAGGAAACGAATTATATATCAGCGTCCTCGGTGCATCATCGACACCAGCACGGGTTTTAATAAATGGGGGAAAAACCAAAGTAAATCCCGTAAAATTGAAACTTATTGTCTCTAAAATTATTTAATTGAATTATCTATAAATTATCCGAATATGTGTGGAATAGTTGGCTACATAGGACATCAGGAAGCATATCCCATCCTAATTAATGGTCTCAAAAGATTAGAATACCGTGGCTATGACAGTACCGGTATAGCATTACTCAATGGTGACCTCAATATATACAAAAAGAAAGGGAAGGTGTCCAATCTGGAAGACTATTCCATGACCAAAAATACGAAGGGATTTGTAGGAATCGGCCATACCCGCTGGGCAACCCACGGTAAGCCGGACGATATCAACGCTCACCCACACCTTTCCGGCAATGGTCGCCTCGCACTCATACACAACGGCATCATAGAAAATTATTCCACCCTCAAAGAAGCTCTTGCTAAGCTGGGTCATACATTTGTCAGCGAGACTGATACTGAGGTATTGGTACATCTAATCGAAGAAATACAGACCACTCAAAACATTGAATTGGAAGAAGCTGTACGCATTGCTTTGTCCAAAGTAATCGGTGCTTATGCTATTGTCGTCATTGATCGCAATAATCCCAATATTCTCGTTGCCGCTCGTAAAGGTAGCCCCCTGGTAGTCGGGTTGGGAGAAAATGAATTTTTCATCGGCTCTGATGCCACACCGATTATTGATTACACCAAAAAAGTAATTTATCTTCAGGATGAAGAGATAGCCATCATAAAAGACGGCCATCTCCAAATCAAGGATATCAAAAATGAAATCAAAAATCCCAAGATAGAATTGCTCGACATGGAAATAGAAGCCCTCGAAAAGGCAGGATACGACTATTTCATGCTGAAAGAAATACACCAGCAACCCGACACAATCTTAGATTGTATGAGAGGTAGAATCAATGTTGAAGACGGCTGGGTTCACCTTAGAGGGGTAGAAGAATATGAGTCTCGCTTTAAAAATGTCAAAAAACTGACCATCGTAAGCTGCGGGACGAGCTGGCATGCCGGCCTCATCGGAGAATACCTTATCGAAGACCTTGTCCGCCTCCCCGTTGAAGTAGAATATGCCTCCGAATTTAGATACCGTAACCCAATCGTAGGCCCGGAAGATGTTGTTATCGCACTATCTCAATCCGGTGAAACCGCCGACACTCTGGCAGCATTAGAACTATCAAAAGATAAATGGGCTGTAACATACGGTATCGTCAATGCTGTCGGCTCTTCTATCGCAAGAACAACGCATGCAGGCTCTTATATCCATGCAGGCCCCGAAATAGGTGTGGCTTCGACCAAGGCCTTTACCGGTCAGGTTACCCTCCTTACTATCATGGCTCTTAAACTGGCCATCATGCGAGGCACTATTACCAAATCCAGATTCCAGGAAATTATCATCGAACTCGAAAAAATTCCGAGTAAAATCAATCAAGTACTGGAAAAAGATGAACAAATCAAATACATCGCTTCCGAAATAAAAGATAGCACCAACGCCATCTATCTCGGTCGTGGAGTCAACTTCCCCGTCGCCCTCGAAGGCGCACTGAAACTTAAAGAAATATCCTATATTCACGCCGAAGGATATCCTGCCGCCGAAATGAAGCACGGTCCCATCGCCCTCATCGACGAAAAAATGCCCGTCATCGTCATTGCAACCAATAAAAATGCTTACGACAAAATCGTAAGTAACGTACAAGAAGTCAAGGCAAGAAAAGGAATTGTCATCGCTATCGTCAATGAAGGAGATGTGGAAATAGCCAAATTGGCTGACTATTATATCGAAATTCCGGAAACAGATGATCTG
>CAKUWM010000006.1 GCA_934699305.1 uncultured Saprospiraceae bacterium
GCAGCCCTAATGAAAAGAGGTGGCAGGATGTAATGCAGATTTTGGATTCAGGAATCAATGTGATTAGTGCTGTAAAGATTCAGCATCTTGCGAGTCTGCATGCCGCTGTAAAAGATATTACGGGAGTTGAAGTAAAAGAGCGTATCCCGGATAGTGTCTTGATGGCTGCCGATGAAGTAGTAAATATTGACCTAACCGCCGATGAGCTCATCACAAGATTAAAGGAAGGCAAGATTTTTGATCCGGCTAAAGTTGAAACAGCACTGAAAAATTTCTTTTCCGTTGAGAATATATTACAACTTAGAGAATTGGCGCTCAAAGAAGTAGCCGCCCAAGTCGTCCGACAAGTAGAGACAGAGATATCTTCTCCTAATCCTATTAAACGAGAAAAGTTTCTCGCCTGTATTAGCACCAATGAAAAAGTTGCTAAGAATGTAATCCGAAAAACAGCTCGCCTTGCCAATTACTACAACAGTAAATGGATGGTATTGTATGTGCAAACCTCAAAAGAAAGCCCTGATAAAATAGCTTTAGACAAACAAAGGCATTTGATTAACAACTTTAAACTGGCAACTGAATTGGGTGCTGAGATTATTAAAGTCGAAAATGACAATATTTCCAGATCAATTATAGAACAATGTGAAGAACGAAAAGTAACAACTATCTGTATAGGTAAACCTCATTTGAGCTTTGTCCGAATACTGTTAGCCACAAGCATGTTTAATAATTTACTAAAAAAACTATCTACTCATAATGTGGATATCGTGATTCTGAGTTAGAAGAAAGAGGAATAAATTAAATCTAAAAAAATATAATGTAAAATGAAAATTAAAACGAAACTAACATTAGGTGTTGGGCTACTGTTTGTGATGATTACATTGCTTACAGTACTAAGTTCAGTGTACATTAACAAGCTTTCTAATAATACCAAAAACATTTTGGCTGACAACTACAATAGTATCGTATATTGTCGTCAGATGCTGATAGCCTTGAACAATGATATTTCATCTGTTGCGATGCAAAAATTATTTCAGGACAACTTGAGCAAAGAACACCAAACAATAACGGAAGTCGGAGAGAAGGAGCTCGCGGAGAAGGTGTTTCAAGATTTTAATCAATTAAAGGCTAAACCCGCTGACATCAAGATTTTAAAAATATTGCACCAAGATATTACCGAAATTATGTTGTTGAATATGCAGGCCTTACAAAGAAAGAGTAATGTAGCCACCAAAACCTCTGAATAAGCGATTGTGTGGATAGCTGTGGCAGGAACATTTTGTTTTTTAATTGCTTTCACGCTTTTGATAAATATGCCCTCCAACATCGCAAACCCAATTAAAGAATTAACGGAAAGTATTAAAGAGATCGCCGCTAAAAACTATACCAAAAGAGTTCATTTCGAGGAGCATAACGAGTTTGGAGATGTCGCCCAATCTTTTAATACTATGGCAATTAAGTTAGAAGAATATAGCAATAGTGATCTGCAACGCTTGATGATGGCTAAGAAAAGAATAGAAACCTTAGTCGATAATATGAGCGAACCGGTCATAGGCTTGGACGAACAACAAATGATCCTTTTTATGAACGATACGGCTTTGAAAATATGCAACCTAAAAAAGGAAGACGTCATAGGTAAGTCCATCATTGAAATTTCTAAATACAATGATTTAATCCGAACCTTGACAATGGAGCTGGAAAACTATGGAGAAAGCGTACATAAAGAGAATACCGCTCCAATCAAAATATATGCCGATAACAAGGAAAGTTATTTTGAAAAAGAAGTCGTTCCAATTAAAATAATCCCTACTGGAGAAAAAGAGGAAAAAAATATCGGCAATGTCATCCTTCTGAAAAATATTACGCCTTATAAAGAATTGGATTTTGCCAAAACAAACTTTATTGGTACAGTTTCTCACGAATTGAAGACCCCCATTTCTTCCATAAAAATGAGCTTACAATTGTTGGAAAATAAAAAAATAGGTGAGTTAAATAGTGAACAACTAAATCTTGTTGAAAACATAAAAGATGATACTAGCAGGCTGCTGAAAATAACAGGCGAGTTGCTGAATATGACCCAAGTTGAAAGTGGAACAATCCAGTTGAATAAAATGAAAATAACCGTACATGAGATTGTTGATTATGCCTTGAATACAATCAAATCAACAGCTGACCAAAAAGAAATCAGCTTTGAGGTGAACATTCCGGACAACTTGTCCAACATAATTGCAGATAAAGAAAAAACAGCTTGGGTCATTACCAATCTTTTGTCCAATGCCATCCGTTATGCCGACGAAAATTCAGTAATAAGGATAAAAGCACTCGAAGCGGCTAACAACAAAGTTGAAATATCAGTGACAGATCAGGGATTGGGTATTTTACCTGAATACATCGACAAAATATTTGATCGATATTTTCGGGTGCCGGGCACCAAAAAAGAAGGAACCGGATTGGGACTAAGCATTAGCAAAGAATTTATTGAAGCACAAGGCGGAACCATTGCCGTTAAAAGCGAGTATGGCGTGGGCAGCACATTTACAGTAAGTTTGGACAAAGTAGGTTAGATGCTGTTATGCCGACCATGTGTGTCAATCCTTATTCGATTCGACCTCAAAAACAAGCAAGTGGGGGGCATCACATTAAACCTTAGTTTTTGAGACGCTTCCCTTGCTCTTTCATCTTTCCATTCTTAAATCGTTCACTCGCTGTCTGATAATAAGAAATAGTCTGATGGACAAGATTTTTCTTTTTATTCGAAGAGACATTCATGGTTCCATTTCGGTCAATTACATCAAATTGAACGACTCTTTTCCTGTCGTCTATCTGAGTAAAGACGTTGTCTTTCAGCATACCCAACGTTCTATAATTGCCGATAAAGGCACGTTCGTCCCCTTCCTTCGTCTTGTTGATATCTTTACCGTATAGCTCCGTGTCGTAATTCCAATTAAGATATCCAAACAGTGTCGGCAAGAGGTCAATTTGTGAAGTAAGCCGATCGATAGCTTGATACGGGCGGTTCAAATTGTAAAATAAAGCCGGGATGTGATGCTTGTCAATGTTGATTTCCCACTTTCCGGCACTACTGGCACAATGGTCTGCCACAACGACAAAGACGGTATTTTTAAACCAAGGCTTTTTGCGTGCCTGTTGAATAAGTTGTCCCAGCGCATAATCCGTATATTTTACAGCCGAGTTGCGTTCACCTTGTGGTAAATCTATCGTTCCTTCCGGGAAGGTATAAGGCTTGTGGTTGGAGGTCGTCATGATAAACTGGAAGAAAGGGCGATTGGCCTGATGGCTGATGTCACCATACTTCAAGGCTTGATGATAGATGTCTTCATCACATACGCCCCATGCATTTTCAAAGTGTATGTCACTCTCCGGTATGTTGAGTCGCTGTGTTTCAATATTATCTGAAAGTGGATTACCCCGGTTTCTGTCCACGATTGTAAATCCTTGTCCGCCAAAGAAATTATTCATGTTGTCGAAATATCCATCTCCTCCATATATGAAGTAAGGTTGATAGTTTCTTTGCTTTAATATAGTAGCGATAGAAAATAGTTTTTGATTATCCGGCCTACGTACGATACTGTTGCCCGGAGTAGGCGGTACGCACAGCGTGAGAGCCTCCATGCCTCGGACTGTTCGCGTACCGGTTGCATATAGGTTGGTGAAAAAAATGCTTTGCTTAGCCAGAGAATCATAGTGGGGTGTCAAGTTATCAGAATTTCCAAAAGAGCCCAAGAACTCGGCACTCAGACTTTCTATTACCACCATCACGATGTTGGGCCTTAGCTCAGAGCCTCCCACTGTCTTACGCATGATATCATCCGTTTCTGAACCTATATATTGTTGATTTTCTTGTAACAAATCCTGCTTCAGAACGCCATAAGCATCTGAGGTAGGCAGCTTAGGATAAAAAGCATCGTAGTCCAACTCATTGGATCGGAATGCGGCGAAAAATGAAAAAACGCCATTCTTTGATACCTCATTTATGACGGCATTTTCAGTAAATTCTGCCTGTTTATTATTTAAATAAATTAAAAATACCGGCGTGATTACAATAGGTATGATTCCGACCGTCAATCGTCGAACAAAAGAATCGTGTCCGGAGAATGTGTTTTTGAGAGAACCTGTTTTTTTGAGCAAATATATAGTTAGCACTATTAACAACAGCAAAAATGCAATAATCAGTGGTAGCGGATAAGATTGGTTGATATTGGCTACAACTTCATACGTGTATATTAAATAGTCCACCGCTATAAAGTTAAATCGAATACCGAACTCTTCCCAGAATGGAATCTCCGCTACAAGGCTAAAGTATATAATAAACAGAACCAATGAAAAATAGGAATAGGTTATGGCTTTGTCCAAGATCGATCCAATCCATTTCTTCGGGAAAAAGAGGAGATATAAAATGTACAAAAATAGAAAAGATAGCCCGACAGTGATATCATAGACAAAGCCGGTGGCAAAGGCTCGCAGCAAATAGTATAGCCCCGGTTGAGCATCATTTGCCGACCAAACAATAAAGGTAAGCCGAATCACAAAACACAATGCGACATAGGCACATAAGATCATCCAGGCCGAAGAGTATCGGCTATTATGCACGAAGGACCAAGCTTTTCTAAAAATATTTTTTCTTAGGGACATATAATTTGGGTTGGTTTGTGGGCAAAAATATTATAGAATCCGCGACTTTTCTAATTTGTTTTCAACTTTTGCAAAAAAGCCCATTTGTGGATGACATTGCTCTTCCATGAAAATATAATCCATTGTCCTAAAGAATTAATTCTTATTGCCTTTAGATTTACTATCTTTGTATTCGGATTTACAATCACCCGGTCTTATTCTGAAAAGAAAGAGACCTTTTTATTAAGTTCAATCATTTATATGAGTTTATCAAAGATTTTTTGTGCTTCCGAGATCGGAAAATTGAAAAAAGTAATCGTTCACCGTCCTGATAACGGAATCAGTCGAATCAGCCCAAAAGATGCAGCAGAACTGCTGTTTGACGATATCGTTTACCTACCGCAGATGCAGAAAGAACACGATGTGTTTACAGATGTTCTCAAAGCCTTCATGGGAGAAGACAACGTACTGTTTGTCACTGACTTGTTAGAACAGGCACTCTCTGCCGATGAGATAAAAAAGGCCGAACTGATTCGTATGATTGTGGATTATGAGGAGTTGCCACAATCTTTTGGCAATATTTTTACTCAACTTGACAATTCAAAGTTGGCAGAAGTACTCATTACCGGCTATTTGGAGGAAGATGACCATTACTTTTTTGATCCGATTCCCAACTTTATCTTCACCCGCGATATTGCCATCACGGTAAAAGATCACGTCATCATAGCAAAGGCGGCGAAGGAGGCGCGTTATAGAGAAAATTTACTGGCGCGGTTTATATTTTGGGCACACCCTCTGTTTCAGGAGTTGCAGGATGAAGGACGGGTCATCAATCTCAACTGGTTAGAAAGTTTTCCTCCATCTAAAAAAGGGGAATGGGTCAACCTGGAAGGTGGTGACACCATGATTTTTGAAAACGATTATTTACTCGTCGGACATAGTGAGCGCACCACCCAACATGCCATAAAATCCCTCGCAAAAGTTGTCCTTGAGAAAGGATTGGTAAAGAATGTCGTTCAGGTCAACATTCCATACGATCGGGCATGCATGCATATAGATACGGTGTTTACAAGGATTAATCACGACCATGTCGTAGCCTATAAGCCGCTTATTTATGACGGAATATCATCCAATGTAGAAGTGTATTCTTTAGATGGAGAGCCCCGGATCTACCCGTCATTGAAAGATTTTATCCTGGCTGAAGTCAATCCCAACATGAAGTTTATCTTTTCTGGTGACGGAGAATCCCCTTATCAGGAAAGAGAGCAATGGACGGATGGATGCAACCTGGTGGCATTGAAACCGGGTGTTGCACTGGGTTACGACCGCAATCCGGTTACGGAGAAAGCCTTTAGAGACGCCGGTTACGATATCATTCATGCATGCGACTTTTTGGAAAAGTATAGGGCGGGAAGCCTCGATCCGAATACCCTTGAAAATACGATAATTATGCTTCCATCCAACGAGCTGTCAAGGGCGAGGGGCGGGTCGCATTGTATGACTTGCCCTATCGAAAGAGAGAGTCTCTAACTTCAACGTCTTACCATGTATCAGCATAGACATGCTATCCGTGTAAGATACGGCGAAACCGACCAAATGACGTATGTGTATTACGGCAATTATGCCTTGTACTATGAAGTCGGTCGGGTTGAAACAATGCGCTCCCTCGGCTTGAGCTATGCCTTTTTTGAAAACGAAATTGGTGTCATGATGCCTGTCATGAAGATGGAAATCGATTTCCTACGCCCTGCATTCTATGATCAGGAACTTACCGTCGTGACGACGATACCGGAGCTACCGGATCGGGAGATATTGTTTCAATCGGAAATATATAATGAGAACAAAAAAATAGTCAATAAGGCCCGGGTATTGTTGTGCTTTGTGGACAAATCAACCAAGAAGAGGGTCGATGCACCCCCCATTTTATTAGAAAAGCTACGAGGGTTTTATGTTTAAGAGGGAGCGATTAAAAGCGTTCTTAGAAGAATTTCTAAAGACACAGACCATTTATTATGAATTCATAGGTTGGTCTAAAAAGCGCACCCTACCCGGTCTCCGGGGCCAAAGTATCTATCGCGTATTTGTAGAGCTTACGCAACATCTCCAGAAGGCCAACATACCGCTTAAGGCGAGTGCTATAACCTTCAATTTTATGGTGGCTGCCTTTCCTTTCACCATTTTTCTTTTGACGCTCCTTCCTTATTTCCACATTGGCAATGCAATAGACTTGCTCAGGACAAGCGTGGGGAGCTTGATGCCTTCTACGGTAGAAATAGCGATGTTTAACCTCATTGAAGATACGGTTAAGCCGAGGGGAGGCTTGCTCTCCATAGGTTTTATTGCTGCTTTGTTTTTTGCTTCCAACGGTGTTATCAACCTAATTAGCGCCTTTGACCAGTCTGAACTTGCTGTTATTCATCCGGCTCATCCTATTAAAAAGCGGATTAAGGCCATCTTTCTTACGATTCTGGTTTTCCTTCTGTTAGTGACTACAGTAATAACCTTTGTACTTGCCAATCAAATACTAAGAATTATAGGCCTTTATGTAACCATAGATTACATTACCAAGGGGTTGATCCTTGCCGCGCGTTGGATACCCGTTTTTTTCCTGATGTATGCCTTACTCACGTTGATATACCGGGTAGGACCGTCGATTAAAAAGAAAATCCCGTTTTTTTCCTTCGGAACATTCCTGACCACTCTCTTGTGTATTGGAGTTTCGTTATTAATCAGCTACTTTGTCAACAATTTTTCTAATTACAACAAGATATACGGCTCTCTTGGGGCAATCGTAGCCTTGATGTTGTGGTTACAGACCAATATGTTTCTTATCTTCTTCGGTTACGAATTGAACCTTATCGTCAACCGCTTCCCTCGGAAAAAGACTTCTCGTCTAAACTAACGGAGCACACTTGGCTTTGAGCCAGATGCGGGCAGCTTCGTCAAGTCCTGGAGCCAATTCATCATACACCCTTTGGTGGTAACTGTTTAACCAGTTAATTTCGTCAGTAAGCATGATGTTTCTGTCTATCATGGTTGTGTCAATAGGGAAAACAGTTACTGTATCGAAGTACAGGAAGTCCGGATTGTCCTTTGTCTCGTGACATATAACTAAGTTCTCTGTACGGATACCATGGCTGTCTTGCTTGTAATATCCGGGCTCATTGGAAGTTAGGCTACCGGGAGCAATGATTGTAATGCCTCTTTCGCCCAGACCATTGGTAATTCCTTGAGGTGGCTCATGAACATTGAGAAAGAAGCCCACACCATGTCCGGTACCGTGGTTGTATGTAATCTTTTGCTGCCATAAAAACTGTCTGGCAAGAGTGTCTAATTGGATGCCTCGAGTGCCCTTCGGAAAGATTGCCGACGCTACTGCAATGTGCCCTTTTAATACTCGTGTATAATGATCCTTTATCTCATCCGGTACCTCACTTAATGCAATGGTCCGCGTGATGTCTGTGGTTCCATCCGTGTATTGGCCTCCTGAATCTACTAAAAGGACGCCCTCTTGATGAACAGGGACGGCAGTATCCTTTTCCGGCTTATAGTGGATGATGGCGCCATTGCCCCGATAGCCGATAATAGCATCAAAGCTTTCGCCATAATAGCCTTCTTGTTGACTTCTATATACAATAAGCTGGCGAGACAAGTCATATTCTGTGGGCGTATTCCCTTGCTTTAGCGTATCCTCAAGCCACATGAAAAAATGGGTTAAAGCTCTTCCATCTTTTATCATTGCGTTTTTAATGTGTCCTTGCTCAATGCTGTTTTTAATGGACTTGGCAAGCATGATAGGGCTATCCTTTTGGATAATGTCTCTGCATTTTATTTGTTGATAAAGACCGTATGAAATGGATGCCGGACTGATGAGTATCGAGCTCTCGGCACTAATTTCGGCTACATAATGATGTATCGCTTCATAATCTTTGATAAAGATGTTGTCAGACTGCAATTTAGCGGTAAGAGAAGCATCAACTTTGTTTTTATCTATAAATAAATATACCTTTTCAGGACTAAATAAAACGTATGAAATAAATACCGGGTTACATTCAATATCCCTTCCGCGAAGGTTGAGTAACCATGCAATATCATCAAGTGCCGTTACCAAATAGTATTCCGCTTTGTGTTTTCTCATTTCATCCCTCATCCTTGCGATTTTCTCTGCCCTCGATGCACCGGCAAATGCAACATCCAGCTCAAATACGCTTTCTTCAGATAATGCCGGCCGGTCTTGCCAGATGGTATCAAAAGGCTCAAAGTCTGTTTTCAGTGAGATTCCTGCCTCGTCAAATGTAGCATGTAACATATTAACCAGTCCCAATGGCATCACATGAGCATCGAACCCCACTACCTTATGGGAGCCAAGATGTTCGACCAACCAATCTGCATACTCAGGCGAACCTTGCACCTGTAATTTGTGAAGCTGAAACTCACTATTTGCCATCTGTATATCAGCCTGAAGAAAATATCGGGAATCTGTCCAGACTCCGGCATGATTCAAGGTGATAACCGCTGTGCCGGCCGACCCTGTAAATCCGGAAATCCAAGATCTTGATTTATAATATTCGGGCAGGTATTCATTTTGATGGGGATCTCCGGTGGGAACAATCATGGCATCTACATTTTGACGCAACATTTCGGCTCTCAGAAGCTTTAGTTTATCATTCGTATTCATATATTTAATATTTACTGGTTTTATTTTTTGGTAATCAAATTTAGACTTTTTATCCTAATCCAAATCATTGGAAAAAAATTATTGCGAAAATAGCCATATTTGTCGGCATATTTCTTCCTGTCAGAACTTTTAAATTTAACCTGAATTAAGCACGAAAGGTTTTAAAAAATCGAATAGTGTTGAATATGATGGCTATTCCGATGTATGAATCTATTCCACATTTGTATAATGAGAAATGTGGGTTTAATAGCAGAAAGCTGAACCCAGAATGGGTGAAATGTTTATTCCACCTGTTCGTTCCAGTTTTTTTGATCAGATACATTTTTCTTGGCTTGTAATAATGTCATCCCTTCGGGATTTTGAAAACATTATGCTATGTTTTCTATAAAAATATCATCCCTTCGGGATTATGCTGTCCCAAATGTTCATCATGGTTCAAGGAGCTACATAATTCACAGATTCGACGATGTCAGAGGGAATAGTTTCCATTTATTATATTGGTATTAGAGGGAGAAAATAAAGAAGGTATTGGGGAAATTTGTTATACACACATGCTTTTGTTATATTATTGAAATATATAATATTTTATTATCTTTACGCCTTGTATTAACCCGCTTATTAAATGATTCGACAATCTTTAAGTCAAAAGCTTGCTCAAAAAATGTCGCCTCGGCAGATTCAGCTGATGAAGTTGCTTCAGGTGCCTACCTTTGAGTTGGAACAAAGGATTAAAGAAGAAATAGAAGCGAATCCTGCCTTGGAGGAGGGCAATACAGATCATTATGAAGAAGGTGAGTATAAGCGTGAAGATGATTCCGAGGGCGTAGATAATGGCTTTGACTTTGAAGATTATTTTCCTGAATATGGAGAGGAGGATTCGACATACACCTCTGCATCAGACGGTTATGATCGCGAGGAGAAAAAGGAAAGGCAAATAGCTTCCCACGAGAACAACTTGCAAGATTATCTATTGGGTCAATTGGAAATGACTTCATTAGAGGACGAAACCGATCGCATTGTCGGCCGACAGATTATCGGGAGCATTGACGAAGACGGTTATTTGCGGAGGGAGCCCATCTCTATTACGGACGATTTGTTGTTTAGTATGAACCTATCTATATCGGAAGAAAAAGTGTTGGAAGTGCTTAAAGTCATTCAACAGTTTGATCCCAAAGGTGTAGGTGCGCGCAGCCTTCAGGAAGCGTTGCTTATTCAGTTGGAATCAAAGTTGCGGCATACTGCGGGTATGGATCAATTTAGAATACAAGACTTAACAACAGCCAGAGTTATCCTTACCGATTATTTCAACGAATTTGCCAAGAAACACTTCACCAAGTTGCTCCAACAGCTCAATATTGATGAGGACGACCTAAAATCTGCCTACGAAGAAATCCTTAAGCTCAATCCCAAACCCGGCAGCGGTTTTGTAGAGAGTGGAAAGGCTACCATTCACTTTGTTGAACCGGACTTTTCAATTGTCAATCGGGATGGTGAGTTGGAAATGTCTATCAATGGTAGAAATGCACCCGACCTTCGCGTCAATGAAGGGTATAAGTCCATGATACGGGAATTGATACACAAAAAGAAGTCCAGAAAGCTCACCAAAGATGAAAAGAATACGGCTCTCTTTGTAAAGCAAAAAATCGAAGCCGCACAATCATTTATCGAGTCTATCCAAAATAGAAATGTCACCCTTTACAACACGATGCACGCCATCATGATGATGCAATATGATTACTTCCTGACGGGCGATCTGTCCTACCTCAAGCCCATGATTTTAAAGGATATTGCCGAGCAAATTGGTGTCGATATTTCTACTGTATCCAGGGTCGCCAATAGCAAGTATGTCCAAACAGAGTTTGGTACTAAGCTACTCAAAGACTTTTTTAGTGATAAAGTACAGAATGCGGAAGGAGATGACGTGACGACAGCCCGTGTCAAGCAGATCCTCACCCACATCATAGACGAGGAAGACAAGACCAATCCCCTAAGCGACGAAGCCCTCATGGAGCACATAGAAAAAGAAGGCATTTCACTATCACGTAGAACAATTTCCAAATATCGGGAGAAAATGAATATTCCTGTAGCCCGCCTGCGCAAAGAGATTTAAATACCTTAATATATGAAACATAATACTATCCTTTTCTCAGCAGTAATATTGGCCATCATTGCCATTGCAGCCGACTTTCCCACGCATTTTTTCACGCCTAAAACCGAGGCCGAATTGGGAAAGCAGTTGTTTTTTGATCCTATTCTATCCGGAGACCAATCTATCAGCTGTGGTTCCTGTCACAAGCCGGAATATGGCTTTGCAGACAACGTTCCTTTTAGCTTTGGTATAGATTCTACTCCAACGACACGCAACACCCCAACCGTTAAAAATGTTCTTGCTCGTTCCCGATTTTTTTGGGATGGACGAGCCAATACATTAGAAGAACAAGCATTGAAGCCTATTGAAAATCCGGATGAGATGAACCTGCCCATTTCCGTGGCAGTTGAACGGCTTAACAACAACCTAATGTATCGTCGGGCATTTAAGAAGATATTTGGAAGAAAGCCGGACTCTTTAAATCTTGCCCACGCTATAGCGGCTTATGAACGGACGCTGGAAAGCACATTTACAGCTTGGGATCGCTTCCACAATGGAGAGCTCAATGCTATGTCTGCTTCGGCACAACGTGGAAGAGAATTATTTTTAGAAAAAGCCAATTGCTTTGAATGCCACTTTGGTCCCGATTTTACCATCGACGAAATGGTTAATATTGGCATCTATGACGAGGTGAATTATAAGGACAAAGGCCTTGGCGCCATCACCGGCAATGCGACCGACAACGGCAAGTTTAAAGTACCCGGACTCCGCAATATCATAAAAACAGCGCCGTATATGCACAATGGAATGTTTGCTACCTTGCGTGATGTCATAGAATACTATAACAATCCGGATAGTATCATCCCCAATGCGGTCAATGTGGATCCCCGTTTGAGAAAGCCACTACACCTGACGGAGCAAGAAAAAATAGACCTTGAAGCCTTTTTAATCGCCCTTAGTGATTGATGTCCCTTTGAAAAAACAAGTTATTTCAATAACGGTTTTTTAAAAAGAGAAATACTTTTCCGGTTGAAAAGCCGGACAAGAAGTCGTTCATAAAGAAAAGATTAAGCATTAATAAGTAAAAGCACATCTATTATCCTGCTCCTCTTTTTGGATAAAGAGCAATAATTTTTTGAGAATTAAACAATTAGCTGTATTTTTGTGCGCTCTTTTGTAAAACATACGCAGAATAGATGAAGTTATTCAAATTTTTCACACAAGAATTGGCCATTGACCTGGGTACAGCCAATACCCTCATAATTCAGAATGACCAGATTGTTGTGGACGAGCCCTCTATAGTGGCTATCAATCGCAAAACAGGTGAGACCATCGCTGTCGGCAATCGTGCTATGCAGATGCACGAAAAGACACATGAAAATATCAAAACGATCAGACCCCTGAAAGATGGCGTAATTGCTGACTTCCAGGCGGCGGAGAACATGATTGAAGGTCTGATAAGTATGATCGAAAGCAGACGTACTTTCTTCGGACACCTCAAGATGGTTATCTGTATTCCATCCGGTATTACCGAGGTAGAAAAACGTGCTGTATTCGATTCTGCCGATCACGTGGACTCAAAAGAGACTTACCTGATACATGAGCCGATGGCTGCCGCATTGGGTATCGGACTGGACGTGCAGGAACCTATCGGTAATATGGTTATAGACATAGGAGGAGGAACAACAGAAATAGCCGTTATCGCTTTGTCCGGCATCGTTTGTGACCAATCTATCAGAATAGCCGGAGACGAATTTTCGTCCGATATTATGAACTATATGAAGCGTCAGCATAACATCTTAATCGGTGAACGCACTGCTGAGCAGATAAAGATACAGGTAGGCTCGGCGTTGCAGGTTCTGGACAATCCACCTGAAGACTGCTACGTCAATGGAAGAGACTTGATGACGGGCATACCAAAGCAGATTTCTGTGTCATATCAGGAAATAGCCCACGCATTAGATAAGTCGGTAGCCAAAATAGAGGAAGCTATTATCCGGGCATTGGAGACAACTCCTCCTGAACTGGCTTCGGATATTTTCCAGACAGGACTATATCTGACCGGGGGTGGAGCTTTATTGCGTGGATTGGACAAGAGAATAGCACAGAAGACTAAACTTAATGTTCATGTTGCTGATGACCCTTTAAGAGCTGTAGTAAGAGGTACCGGTATAGCATTGAAGAATACGGATAAGTTCTCATTTTTGATTGACAGGAAAAGCATTTAAATCCTGAGGTCAGGAAAACACTGACGTATGCACAATTTATCTCAATTTTTTGCTCGCTTTGGTACAACCATATTGTTTATTTTCTTAGAGATAATAAGCTTCTTTCTGATTGTTCAATACAATTCAGGGCAAAAAGAAGTTTTTATCAACTCCAGCAGCTTCTATTCGGGATTGGTCTTGGAGAACTATTCAAAACTCTCGCGTTTCTATCGCCTTTCCAGTATTGCAGACAGCATTGCCAAGGACAATGCACGTCTTAGAGCAGAGTTGAGATTCGCTACAATAGATGCTTCATTCCGTCGTGATTCAATGATAGACACCACTTACCGACAGCGATATTCCTTTATTTCTGCACAAGTCGTTAGTAATTCGGTCAATCAAATAGACAATTATATCACCATCAACAAAGGCTCTGCATTCGGCATAAAACCCGGAATGGGCGTCATCAACGACGTTGGTATCGTGGGTGTCGTCAGGCAAACGTCCGCCAATTACGCCACTGTAGCATCAATGCTTAGCAGTCAGACACACATCAGCGCATCCATTAAGCGTAATGGCTTCTTCGGCTCTCTGGTATGGGACAGCCGGTCTTCTGAGTACATGCACTTGACGGATATCCCCAAGCACGCCAACATTTTAAAGGGCGATAGCGTAATCACCAGCGGATACAGCTCTACCTTCCCTAAAGGATTATTTGTCGGCCGGGTTGAATCAGTCGGCTTTGAGTCCGGTAGCAGCTTCTATGACCTCAAGGTGAAATTATCCACAGACTTTAACAACTTGGGCTACGTCTATGTGGTTATTGACAAAACCAAGCCACAATTGGATTCATTGAATAATGCAATAATACGATGATGGTATGAGGAGTCTGATATTAAGAAATATAGGTCGAGTTATATTTATATTCCTCTTACAGGTGGCTGTGCTTTTCAGCATAGTCATAGATTACCCGATACTGGACAATATGAATATCATCATCTATCCCCTAATCATCATCTTGTTACCTCTCAGGACGCTCAATGTTCTGACCCTTGTCATTGCCTTTATATTGGGTCTTTTGATCGATATGTTTTACAATACACCCGGTGTAAATACTGCGGCGACAGTTCTTATTGCATATATCAGACCTTTTGTATTATCCTGGATAGAGCCCAGGGGCGGATATTCTGTAGAGTCATCACCCACATTAAACCATTATGGCAGTCGTTGGTTTATTACGTATGCATCGATCATGATGTTGATACATTTGTTCGTTTTGTTTTCTATACAGGCGTTTACATTTGTGTATATTGTTGAGATATTATTGAAAACCATATTCAGTTTTATCGGATCGATGGTATTTATAATGATTTATATGTACTTGTTTAACCCCAAGGAATAAAGGCTGTGAAGTCAGAGTATCGTATAAGGATAATTCAGTTGATTTTTATTTTATCTGCTTTTGTACTGGTGATAAAGGCGGCACAGTTGCAGTTGTTTGACTCTTCTTTCAGGCTTAGAGCGGACGCTACTGCAATAGAAAAGCACATTATCAGTCCGGCACGAGGTATTATATATGACCGCAATGGCAAGCTTTTGGTCAATAATGACCCGATGTATGACCTTATGGTGACCTACAACGCTATTAACCCCAATATGGATACGGCCAAATTTTGTAACCTGTTGGGTATAGACAAAGCCACATTTATTGCCAACCTTACAAAAGATTGGGCAAGTAAACGGTTTACTAAATCGATTCCTTTCCCTTTTTTAAAAAAGATAGAACCCATAACGTATGCCCGTTTTCAGGAGTCTATGTGGGAGTTTCCGGGATTTTTCCCTCAATTGAGAATAGCCCGGGGGTATCCACACCACCATGGTGCCAATGTATTGGGATATATCAGGGAAGTTGATCAAAAGAGGATAGACAACAGCGATGGATTGTATAGCCTTGGAGACTATATAGGCATCACGGGACTGGAAGGCGAGTATGAGCGTTTGTTGATGGGACGCAAGGGTATTCAGTATATCATGAAGGATAATATGGGCAGACCGGTAGGTCCGTATCGCAATGGAGCGCAGGATTCCATTCCCATTTCAGGACTGGACATGATATCTTCAATAGACTTAGATTTGCAGACATACGCCGAAGATATCATGAAGGGTAAGCGTGGGTCGGTAGTAGCCATAGAGCCGGAGACAGGAGAGATATTAGCGGCAGTGAGTTCACCTTCGTATGACCCCAACTTGTTGACGATCAATCAAAATCGGGGTAAAGCCTTTGCGGAGATGCTCAACGACTATGACAAGCCGCTCTACAATAGGATTGCTCAGGCAAAGTATCCTCCGGGATCCATATTTAAAACGGTTGTCGGCTTGACTGCAATGCAGATGGGCGTCCTGACACCCAACAGATCCATCCCTTGTCCGGGCGCGTATTACTATAGAGGAGGTAAGATAAAATGTCACCATCATCCGCCTCCTATCAGTGTTTCACAGGCTTTACAATATTCCTGCAATACCTATTTTATTACGGTTTTAAGGGATGCCGTGGACAAGTATGGCTTTACACGGCCGTCAAAAGGATTGGCAGAATTAGATCGCCACTTGTATGATTTCGGGTTGGGACATCCCCTTGGTGCGGATATGATGCATGAAACACGGGGGAATATACCCACGCCGGAGTATTATGAAAAAATTTATGGAAAAGGGTGGAGGTCAACTTATATGATGTTTATCGGTATCGGTCAAGGAGAAATACAAATGTCCACTTTACAGATTGCCAATCTGGCAGCGATTATCGCTAATAGAGGTTATTATTATGTGCCTCACCTGATAAAAGGATTTAAAAACAAAAAAGTATTGATACCGCCTACATTTCGGGAAAAACATTATTCAGGAGTCGATGCCAAGTTTTATAAGCCGGTGATAGCGGGTATGGAAGCTGCCGTAGCAAGCAAGTGGTGTGGATGGAGTACGCCCATTCCGGATATCATATTGTGTGGTAAAACCGGAACCTCGCAAAATCCCCCTTATCAGGATCACGCCGTATTCATGGCATTTGCGCCCAAAGACAATCCGAAGATAGCCATAGCTGTACTAATAGAAAATGCCGGATTTGGTGCACAGTCGGCAGCACCTATAGCTTCACTCATAGTAGAAAAATACCTTCGTGGTCATATCGAAGCGCCCTACCGCGTTGAAAGAGAAAAAGAGATGACGAAGCTCAACTTATTAGGTCCGCCAAAAAGAGAAAAAAAATGATTATTTCTGCTATTGTTGCCGTCGCAGAAAACGGCGTCATCGGTCATCAGGGAGAAATCCCATGGCACTTGAGTTCCGACTTTAAATTTTTTAAAAAGACGACCCTTCATCATCCCATCATCATGGGGCGTTCGAGTTTTGTTTCGATTGGGAGACCGCTGCCTAAGAGAGACAACATTATTATCACCAGAGACCTATTTTATATCGTTTCAGGAGCGATGGTGGTACATTCCATCGACGAAGCATTACAAATAGCCGAGGAGACAGGCACCGACGAAGCTTTTATTATCGGTGGTGGAGAAATATTCCGACAAACCATTGACCTGTGGGATAAGTTATACTATACCGAAATTCACATGAACCCGGATGGGGACACTTTCTTTCCTGAAATAAACTGGAACGATTGGACTCTTGTCGAAAGGAAGTTCCATCCACGCCAAGAAGGCGATGACAGTGATTGTACATTTAAGACATATTGTCGAAAAGACATACCTGAAGCGAGTTCAGACCGATAGGTGCCACTGCCGCGTAATAAAAACAGTATTTTAACGGGCTTTATTCTTTTACTTCAATCCCCAATTCCTTCAACTGAAGCGCATCAATAGATGCCGGAGCGTCGATCATCACATCGCGTCCCTGATTGTTTTTAGGAAAAGCAATGAAGTCACGGATGCTGCTCTGTCCACTCATGACCGCACACAATCTATCAAAGCCAAAGGCAATACCACCGTGTGGTGGAGCACCATATTCAAAAGCATTCATCAAAAATCCAAATTGCCTTTCTGCTTCTTCCGGCGAAAATCCAAGCAAGTTAAGATTCTTTGCCTGTAACCCTTTGTCAAAGATACGGATAGAGCCGCCGCCTATTTCAGAACCATTGATGACTAAGTCGTAAGCATCGGCACGGAGACTACTTAATATGCTGCGATCATCCGATTGCATCTTCTCTATGTCTGCTTTCTTGGGTGATGTAAATGGATGGTGCATGGCATAGAAACGCTGAGTATCATCGTCCCACTCCAACAGCGGAAAATCCACAACCCACAGCGGCTTAAAGTCTCCCGGTCTCATTAGACCAAGGCGACGTCCCATCTCAAGCCTCAATTCACCCAATTGCTTTCTCGTTTTTTCGGTTTCGCCACAAAGGATAAGCAGGAGATCACCTTTCCCGACATCATATTTATTGCCGATCCTCATTAGGTCTTCGTCCGAATAAAACTTACCCACAGTTGACTTGATACCATCTGCACCATATTTTATATAAACCAAGCCCTTAGCACCAATCTGAGGCCGCTGCAACCATTCTGTCAGCTCTTTCATATCCTTATTGGAAAATTGAGCCTCACAGCCCTTTGCCACAATGCCGATAACGCTTTCCGCCTGATCGAACACAGCAAAATCTTTGCCACTGACATCTTCCTTGAGATAGACAAACTCCATGCCAAATCTCATGTCCGGCTTATCAGACCCGTATTTTGTCATCGCTTCGTCATACGTCATGCGAGGAAAATCGCCCAACTCGACCTGCAATACCTTTTTGAATATATTCCTCGTCAAGCCTTCAAAGGTATTGAGGATTTCCTCCTGTGTTACAAAGGACATCTCACAATCCACCTGCGTAAACTCCGGTTGCCTGTCAGCACGAAGGTCTTCATCTCTGAAACATTTCACGATTTGGAAATATTTGTCCAGGCCACTGACCATCAATAGCTGCTTAAACGTCTGTGGAGATTGTGGCAAAGCATAAAAAGATCCCGGATTCATCCTGGATGGAACGACAAAGTCCCTTGCCCCTTCCGGCGTCGATTTTATGAGAAAAGGCGTCTCTACCTCAATAAATCCCTGATCTGAAAGATATTTGCGCGTTTCGATGGCGACATTGGAGCGAAAAATGATGTTTTGTTGCACCGGATTGCGTCGAAGGTCGAGATAACGATATTTCATACGCAGGTCATCGCCTCCGTCCGTTTGGTCTTCAATGGTGAATGGCGGGGTTTTTGATTCATTTAAAATATCTAGCGCCTCAACCTCAATTTCAATGTCTCCTGTCTCCCTATTGGGATTCTTATTGGATCTTTCCCGTACGATTCCGGTGACCTTGATGACGTATTCCCTACCTAATTGTTGTGCCTTCTGACGTATGTCCGGCTTTGAATCGGCATCAAATACCAACTGGGTTATACCATAACGGTCTCTCAAATCAACGAAGGTAAGGCCGCCAAAATCCCGGCTTATACTTACCCATCCGCTCAAGGTAACGCCTTTGCCGGCGTCTGATATCCTAAGTTCACCACAGTTGTGCGTTCTGTACATTTTTTTTATTTTGAAGGCGCAAAATTACAAATTAAATCGTGAATAAAATATTTTGTATTGAAGTCAAATAAATATGAATTGAAACCCGGATGGCATAATTAATGTTATTTGAATAGACAACAGCTTTTGCGATGATAGCACAATGAAGTTATATTCAGTATCATTGATGGAAGACGAGAGGTGCATAATTTGATTTGGCTAGGCATGAACCCACAATCCACATTTGTATAAAGCGTATACGATTTGTGACTATTGGTTTAAAGAAACCATTGAAACGAGACGTACAACGGAATTAACCGCAGAATCAGCACTATTCGGTTTAGTAAAACCTTAATTGCTGAACCCGGGAGAATATTACTTTTGAGAAAAAATTTTTCTATTCATATACTCTTTCCTATCTTTCGGATTGAAAAAATTGTTTCAACAGAGTTAAGGAATCTTTGTTTAAATACAGAAAATTGTTAAACCGTTTGATTCATTTCAAGGCAAATATAGCAGTTTGACCGTTATGTATCAACTCTATTAAATATCATATCATTTTAAAATAATTAGGAAATAAAATCATTGAGTGAATTAGTATTGACCATCGAAGGTGTTGAGCCCGTGGACTTGTTGGGAGAGAACAACACAAGGTTGAACCAGTTAAAGTCCCTATATAAAGACTTACTTATCAGTTCAAGGGGGAACACCATTAAAATATCAGGTGATAAGAAGCAGACCCAAGAGGTAAAAGCCAAAATTGAAGTATTGGTGAGATATCTCAAAGAGTACAAAGAACTTCCTTCGTCCATTCTGGATAATGTTCTGTCGGGAGTCAACCCATTTGACCATAAGGCTATCGAAGGGAATGGCAACGGAGGCAATGTCATCCTTCACAATAAAGATGGATTCCCTATTAGGGCACGGACTGTCAACCAAAAGAAATTAGTGGCGGCGTCAGATGTTGCCGATATCGTTTTTGCCATAGGTCCGGCAGGCACGGGCAAGACATATACCGCGGTGGCACTTGCCGTGAAGGCATTGAAAAACAGGCTTGTTAAGAAGATTATACTGACCCGGCCGGCAGTAGAAGCGGGCGAAAGCCTTGGGTTCTTGCCCGGTGATTTAAAAGAAAAAATCGACCCTTATCTGAGACCTTTATACGACGCCTTAGACGAAATGATTCCCGCCGACAAGCTGGCAAAGTTTATGTCAGAGCGAATCATTGAAGTGGCACCCCTGGCGTATATGCGTGGACGGACACTTGACAATGCCTTTATCATCCTCGATGAAGCTCAGAACACGACGTCATCACAGCTCAAAATGTTTCTAACGCGTTTAGGGCCAAGCGGTAAAATAATTGTGACGGGTGACCTCACCCAGATCGATCTCCCCTACAGCCAGCAATCCGGCCTAAAAAGAGCGCTCTCCATCTTGTCAGGCATTGATGGCATCGCACAAGTATTTCTCAACGAAGAAGATGTCGTCAGACACCGTTTGGTCAAAGATATTGTAAAAGCGTACAATATCAGTGACGCCGAAATAAGAGAACAAAAAGAAAAAGAACGAGCCGAAAAAGCCGCCACCGCTGCATCCAAACAAAATCCTATTGATAAAATAAATGCAGACATGTAACATGAAGACCTTTAAATATATCATCACGTCCTTGGTTTTATTCACTTGTACCTCCTTATTGTGGGGGCAATCAACCAAGCTCTACGATGAAACGGTCGATGCACAAGCCTCTATACAGAGCGCTATTGACCTCGCCGCCAAGCAAGGCAAACACGTGTTTATTCAAGCCGGCGGTAATTGGTGTTCGTGGTGTATCCGCTTTGATAAGTTTTCAAAAGAAAATGTTCAGATAGATTCTATATTCAGTGCTTCTTATCAAATTGTCCATCTGAATTATAGCAAAGAAAATAAAAATGAGGCAACTTTTGCCCAATATGGGTTTCCACAACGCTTCGGATTCCCGGTTTTCCTTATTCTGGACTCAACCGGAAGGCTTATTCACACTCAAAACAGTGAATATCTCGAAGATAACAAAGGCAGTTATGACGCCGTTAAAGTATTCAATTTCTTGAAGGCATGGACACCACAAGCCTTAGATCCGCAGACCTATTTAAATAAAAAATAATAACTATGACATCAAAAGTAATATATAAAGGCGACCTGGAAACGGAGTGCATCCACCTGACTTCATCACAGAGCATCCGTACCGATGCCCCAATAGACAACAGAGGTAAGGCTTCTGCCTTTAGCCCCACCGACCTGTGTGCCACCTCGCTCGCTACCTGTATGCTTACAGTCATGGGTATCTGGGCAAGAGACAATGAAGTCAATATGGATGGCGCCTATGCAGACGTAACCAAGCACATGGGCACCGATCCTCGCCGTATCGTGCGCATTGATGTGCAGCTTTATTTCCCGGACAATGGGTATAGCGACAAAGAAAAGTCGATATTCCGACATATTGCCGACACCTGCCCGGTGGCAAAAAGTCTCCATCCAGAGATAGAGCAAGCCGTCATATTTAACTGGTAACCATCCTGTGAAGCGTTACCATGTTGGACATAAAGACATTGCAATTTCTCATTGACCTTAGCTTCAACAACAACAAAGCCTGGTTTGACGACAATCGCCGAGCGTATGAGGCTGCGAAGGAGGACTTTTTAGAGTTTATCGGTAAGGTCATCAATGCCACTTCTACATTCGATTCGACGTTAAAAGGTCTATCGCCTAAGGAATGTATGTTTCGAATCAATCGGGATATTCGGTTTAGCAAGGATAAGAGCCCCTATAAGATACATTTCGGAGCCAGTATAAGTGCCGGTGGGCGAAAACAAATGGATACTGCCGGATACTATTTTCATTTGGAGCCGGGTCGAAGCTTTGCAGGTGGTGGGTTGTACAATCCGGGAGCAGACAAGCTGCAAAGTATCAGAAGTCACATCAGTTTGGACTATGATACCTTCTTGTCTAAAGCACTTACGCCTCAATTTAAGCGGGTATATGGAGCTCTGGATAGAAGTGATGGGTATGTGCTAAAAAGAGTCCCTAAGGGCTTTGTAAATGACGATCCTGCGGCAGAATACCTCAAGCTCAAAAGCTATATCGGCACCGTTACATTAAAAGATGAAGATTTGATGACACCCAATCTCCTAATGTTGACGGTGGCAGCATTCAAGGCATTGTATCCGCTAAATACCTTTATAAATGGGGGTTAAAAAAATCGGTTGGATATTCGTAATAGACCGGTTGCATTGTCCGAAACGACTATCATTCAGAAAGTTAGTGGGAGTATTTTGATTTAAAAGAAATCCCGACTTTTCGGAATACCAAAAAATGTTGGACTGATTTATAAATCAAATTGGTATAAAATAGTATTACTTAAAACTATTATACTTTATACTGGTAGAAAAGAGGTCAAAATTATAGTTGAAAAAAGAGGTAATGATTTTCCATTGATACCCCAAAAAAGAGAAACAAAGGCACTCCTCCCCTCATCAAGATGCGATAATAAGGATGAAAGAACAATTTATAATCCGGCGTTACCAATCTAATACGCATAGAACGAATATGACTTGCATGACAGAATTTCTGACCTAATATAATTCTACATTCCGTATTAGACAAAGCGGAAACGATTTACGACTCATAATCTATGGTCATTGAAACGACTCGTACATCGGGACGTAGCAACTTTACACCCATTCAAATACATCATTCATTAGACTCAATTAAAACAGAAAAATTAAGGAAGAATAATTATCGAAAAAATGTAACTCCTGTAAACCAATTGCAGGACTAATTTTTAATTGTAAATTTGCAATAGGATTTAATTATTAACTTGTAAACTCTTTTAGGACGAGTCATTTGTTATTGGAGACATGAATGACCCTTATTTTCATCAACCACTGTGGCTTAAAATTAAATGCGGTAAAAATACATTGTGGGCATATAATTATGAACATCTTGACTTTTTAGAAAAGCATGTAGAAGCGAAATTAAGAGAACGGAATATAGAAAGTATTGAAAATAAAAGTTTAGGTAGTAGATTACCGAAATGGATAACATCGAGAAAAAACCGGGAATTAGTTTTGAAAACGATAAAACAACTAAGAGAAAAATAAAATATTGCCGGTAACGAGCGTCTGGCAAGATTCCGAATTTTGTAATAAATTCACTTTTGTATTTCTATCTTTAACAGTAAATAATCCGTTCCGTTGTTCCCATCCTAACTAAGTGCCGGAACGTATAACAAGTCCTATGTGTATTTACATGATAACAGGCAATTGTGGGACATTATGACATTGTTATTGCATGAGTATTCAGTTAAAAATTCCATAAAAAAATGCAAAAAAGCAGCATGGAATCGTGAATTCGAGGAATTTATAATTTCAACACAATTTATTTGCGGTGTAATTCTCTTTATTACCGGAACAGTGATCAACTGGCAGTCGGATAACGTCCTGATCCGGCTCAAGAAGCCGGGAAAGCTTGACTATAAAATTCCTAAGGTGGACTGTTTCACTTTATCAGTTGCCCTAATTTGTTTGGACAGTTGTCAATCTGGTTTCAGTACACTTTCGCATCATAGATGGTATCATATAAGCTTTGCAAATTTTCCAATTAACCGGGGGCAATTTTCCATTTTATCTGATAGATATTCTCTTCTGTTTAAACTCTTAAAAAGTATTTCATCTAAGGGTCCCGGTCGGTTATTAAACTCTTTTTAAATCCTTTCCGGTAGTTAAAACCATCTCGTTATTGTTCATTGTACAACGGAGTACTGTATAAATTTTGTTAATTATTCCAATGAAAATAAAAATAATATAGCACCATGGCTAAAAATGAACTCTCAAAATACGTCACAACAAAATAAATACATTACAACGCCTTCGTTTTCTGTTTATAATACATTAATATCATTACAAAAAATCCATGTTTAACGTCTGCTTTATGTATCTTTGGAAAATATATTGTGGTTATGCGGTATGTTTTAGTGTTGGCTTTGATTATATCCTGCTTTTTAGTCAGTACATCAGTAGTTGCTCAAAACAGTAACAGTGTCGTCAAAAGCAATATTAGTAAAGATAGAACTGCTATTGTCGGAGTATTCAACAATTTTTTAAGATGGTATAAGAAAAACTATAAACCACTTTACCATTATAAAATGGTTATCCATGATAGTGTGGGAAATTACCAGGTGGATATTTCTGCATGTAGAAATTTCCTGTTAAAAATAAAAAAAAGTGGATGCGTCTCGGACGAATACATAAAATTATGGAATCAATATTTTGAATCTCAAGCGGAAAGATTTAAAACTTATCCACAAAACGAAGGTCCTCCTGAGGGGTTTGATATGGATCTTGTATTATTGACACAGGAACCCGATTTGTTGCTCGATAATATTAAAAAACTAAAATATACTGTAGTTTTTATAAGAAAAGATACTGCTGAAATTTGGGTACATACTCCCTGGGAAACCTGGAATTACCGCATTGAGTTAAGTAAGATTTACAATCATTGGTATATTGATTATCTCTCATTTAAAGAACCTGAATAACATGAAAACCATCAACATTATTATTTCAATGCTATATGCAATGGGTGCAGTCTATCCCGGGTATATGGCCATAACTCATCTGTTTGTTTTTTTTGCAAATAAGAATCTGGGGCACGTTGAATCGTTTCGCTTACCGGGATTATATCTCTCCGGTAGTGTTCTCTTTATTATATGTGCTTTCATCGGCTGGCGTTTATACAACTCCGGAAATATCGGTTTATTTGAAAAAACGTTGTTTTATTTACCCCTTGTATTGGTGATCACCTATGCATTATGGGCAGTGGTTCTACTTTTATCTTCCGGTGGAAAATGGAATTAAAAAAACAAACGATGATAAGAATTTATTATCTGTATCGGCATCCACAATGATGTACCTTTTTATTGAATTTGGATTATAATTTTTTATTCAAATTAATTAATAATGTATAATGGATTCATAGTCTTTGGAAAAGTAGAAAATACAGGAAAAACTCCGATAAGATCGGTCTGCTGACTGCAAAATTTGTGCATTATCCGGATTGCCAGCAATTAATAGTATGGTTGCCCGAGAGTGGCACCGTGGGTTATAAAAACTATAAACTTACTGACATTAGTTCCAACACAACTATAGAAAGTGGCAAGGTAGAGGAAAGGCTCAGTGGAAGTGTGCAAATATTATTTGACACCTTGTTTTTAAAAGACAGTAAATATATCCTTGAAATCGAACATCCCAATGGGGGACTGCATGTATTACATTTTCAGAAGCTTGATGAAGCTACAAATTCTATTGCTGATACTGTAGACGAAAATCAGGAGAGTACAAATCCGGACACTGCTATAAAAGTATATAAAGATGGAATGGGCAATATTATTCCTAATGATGATGTTTTATTGCGAGAGAAGATCAATGCACAACTTTTTCAATCGTTTAATGCTATTATGAGCGCACCTTCTGAATCCTATTTTGATATTGCTCCTGATATATCGGTGAGAGCGGATATCATTAACCAGGCATTATCTTTTGCCACAGAATGGGGAGACAATTTTCAAAAAAGTATTATATCCCGGATGCATGAAAAATATCCTCATCTTAACGGGCAAACCATTATAATTTTGGAAGCATATGTCAAACAAGCAGAAATATTTATCTATGAACTTTGCCGGCAGTTTATAGATGGGAGGATAAATGAATCAGAGATTATCGCAAAATCAATCGGCAATTATCCATGGTTAAGTGTCGAAAATGCCGGTCGAATCGCGGGGATCGGAAAGTACTATGCCATTCGTTGATATGGGGACAGTTTTCTCAACTCATCATGGACACACAACTGAACCCAATAACTAAGTTTTCCTTGCGTCTGTAGGACGATCAATGAAATCGGTGTTAATCACACTGTCCCGAACCAATCGGAAAAATCGGTCTTCGATCTATGGGGATATCATCCCATATTCCGCTTTAGACAAAGCACATTCAATTTACGACTCATAATCAGCATTATATGGTTTTTCAAAACCTTTACTGCTGAATTCAGGTCAACAATGTGGAAAGGGTGGTCATAAGGCGATTGGAAGTAAGCATTATATAGACTGGTTGTTTATGGTATAACGCACTCTTGGCAATGCTAACAAAAGTTAATGAAAAACTTTAGAAAATAAAATAGAAATTTGTAGAAAAAAGTATTTATTACCTCAGTGTATATTTGCACGTTCTTAAAAACATTCAACCTAAAAAGCATTGTTTTTATACCTTTTGTTGTATGTTTAACAACTAATTTATCCCGATAGCATCGGGGAAATTTTTTTCAATATAGAACAAATAAAGCCTGAGATAACATTGAGGACTGGTAATTTAGATGAAACAAATATTTAGATGAAATAAGAAGTGATTCAAAAAGCAAAAATGATACACAAATAGTTATTGGTAACATTAATTAGGTATAAAAAAGCAGATGGTTTACATGATTGAATAATTCATTTTAAAAACGCTTCTTTTTTCCCAAACCAAATACGACTAACATGAGGATATTAATGTATAAATATAATTTTCTTATATGTTTTATTGTGTTAGGTAATTTTTTGTTTTCGCAACAAACCATCATAGACACCACAGAAATTAATTTTATTGAAAAACCTTCTAACGAGTGGTTAGAGCTTTTTAAATTCAAAAAAACTGCTGAACTAAATTGCCCTTGTTTTACAGAAAAAATGTTGGACTCTCTTTTTCAATATAAATGGAAAGAAGCATGGTGGAGTGATGTGCCGGGCTGTAAGATACCTCCTTACCATGAGATGCTTGAAGTGTATATAGTTCATGCCGGATTACCCAAATATGATTTTAACTTCACCGCTCAAGCCGGATTGGTTGATGGGCAGAATTTTGTTTCTTCCAATGTTTACAATAATATTACAAAAAAGTTTGAATGGCGGTGTGGTGGAGGCGATATAAACGATTCAATTGCGATACCATGCACAAAAATACTTAAAAATTTTATCCAAAAAATCAGGAAAATACAGCCGGACATCGATTATTGTGGTATCAATGGTGGTTTGGGTGCAAAGAAAATAAATGCTTATACTCCTCCTCCTGCGTGGAAAACGCCAAAATATTTATTGACATTTGGTTTTTTGATATCATTGATTGCTTTTTTAGTGACTCTTATCATATTAAGAAAAAAATATGAATCAAAAAAACAAGAGTTAAAAAGGAAAGAGATAGAATGGGAAAAACAAAAATCAATTGAAGAAGAAAGAACCCGAATTGCAATGGAGATGCATGATGATGTCGGTTCGAGTTTGACTACAATTAATTATTTAAGTCAAATTGCTTTGGAAGGTGTCGAAGATGCAAAAATGAATAAAGAAATACAAAAAATTTCAAAATATAGCCGGGAACTGTCTCAAAATATGGCTGAAATTATCTGGGCATTAAACTCCCAATTTGATTCTGTAGATGATTTGACGTCATATATACGCAAGATGGCTGCTGAAATATTGACTGAACATGATATTCTTTTTACATCAAATATCAATATTACAAGTAACATTTCTATAAACGGTGAAAAGCGAAGAAACGTTATGTTAATCATTAAAGAGATACTTCACAATATTGTAAAACATTCCGGAGCGACGGAGGTTTTTATGGAAATTGAGGTGCATAATGAAGATTATGTAGTCAAAATTGTAGAGAACAATGGAGTGGGTTTTGATATGAAGAACGTTAAAACTGGGAACGGCCTTAATAACATTCAAAAGAGAGCTAAACTATCAGGAGTAAAATACACCTTCAACAGGTCAGAAAAAGGGATGGAATATATTGTACAAATATAATTTATTGTTTAAATTTGTACATGATTCACCTTTCAATTTTAGAAGATTCAAAAGAAATAGCTTGTCTAATCCAACAAGAAGCAAACAAGCAATCAGATATTGAATGTCACCATGTTTATTTTAACGCAAATGACTGCCTTACCTTTTTGCCAAAGACAAATACTGATTTATTATTAATTGATCTGGGATTGCCCGATAAGAATGGAATCGATGTCATTTTGGAATTAAAAACTGTGATGCCTAAATTAATTTTTTGTGTTTTTACGATTTATGAAGATGACGATAAAGTTTTCAATTCAATAATAGCAGGAGCAAATGGATATATTTTAAAATCATTACCTATAAAGAAGGTTATTGAATCTATCCGGGAGCTTTATTTTGGTGGCTCTCCGATGAGTCCGGTTATAGCCAGAAAAATTTTTAACCGGTTGTCTAATACTTCAAATTTTATGATAAATAAAGATGTTGCATCTGAACTAACAAGTAAGGAGGTAGAAATATTAAAATTACTTTCAAAGGGTTATTTATACAAAGAAATTGCTGTCATGCTTGAAATCACTATAGGTACGGTAAAACAATATATCCATACAATTTATACCAAGCTGGATGTCTCTAATAGAACAGAAGCTATTAATAAAGCCGGGAATTCTATCTTGTAGTTGTAGTAAATTCTTTTCAACCTAATTCAGAATTAGACAAATGCGGAATCGATTTGTACAATGAGACGTCCATCATAGTCAGCGCCTTACGATTTTTCAAAACCTTTGCCGCTGAAATCGGGATTATAATAAATCTATAACATAGCAATTCCTCTCCGGCTTTAATAGGGCTAAAACTTTAGTACTTTCAACGTTTTTTCATATTTAGGACTGAGAATTTTAATTAGATATAAACCGGGCAATGGAAGCTTCATTTTCTTTTGATATTGCTTATCGGTGATAATTTCTCGATAAATCAATGCACCTGTAACATTATAAACAAACAATACGGATTGCCTTGAAGACTGGATAATATCAATTGTTATTTGTCCATCTGTTGGATTGGGATATACAAACATTGTATTGTAAACTTCCGCTGTGTCTTTGCCATCCTTCAGACAATCATGTATATTAATCTGTTTAGTTGGTGAAGTGCTGATACATTGTCCAGCCTGAACAGATAGCGTTATGTTTTTCGCTCCTGATTCATCATAGACGACAAATGGATTTTCTACATTACTAGTTTGACCATCCAGATCCCAAGAGTATGTGACATTTAAGTCGGAAGGGATGATGGAAATATCAATGAGAGCCATCGTATCACCTACACATGCGGACTGATGAATTAAAAAGTTGGCCTCAACGCTTGTATTGTCCACATTGTCGATACGCATGGTGTCCGACACATCAGGGCACAGTCCATCACTGATAGTCCATACGAGCAGGGACGATTGGCCGGAAACCAGGCCTGATAGGATAGCCGTAGGATTGTGAATTTCCTGTATAGAGCCGGGCCCCGAGAGAATAGACCATGTTCCACTAGCACCCTCAGGTGCGGGAGCAGCATTCAGGGTAAGACTCTGCACACTACATGGAAACCGATCAACACCTGCATTAGACTGAAGCTTATTGGATGTAGTGGTCACTGTAAGTGTATCCCTATTAACCGGACATGTTCCATTGGCAACCTCCCAAAAGAGCGTTGTGGCTGAATTTAGTGGGAGTCCGGTCAATAAGGTTTGATTACTGTGTGGGTCTTGAATACTTCCGGGGCCTTCGAAGATAGACCATGACCCTTGTCCGTTAATGATGGGTGCTGCATTTAATGTAGTAAAAGTATCACAAAGGAATAAATCATTACCGGCTATGGCATCATCCGGTAGCGCATAGTTAGTAATGCTTACCGTATCGGAAGATATGGGGCAAACTCCATTGGAGATATTCCATGCGAGTAGGACAGGTGTATCCACAGAAAATATTCTAAAGGTATCCTGAGCTTCGGAAGGATGGTCAAAAGAACCGCTGCCGCTAATTAGATTCCACACTCCGATGCCCACAGAAGGTGTGTTGCCCGTGGTAATCAAATTATCCTTGTTACACAAACTTTGGTCCACTCCGGCTGTAGCCAATGTCGGCAAAGCATCATTTTGAATTGTAATTGTATCTTTATTGGAAGGGCACACACCTGAACTTACCTCCCATAAAAGGGAAATAGCTGTGCCGGGCAAAATTTTTGTAAGTAATGCATTAGGATTATGATTTTCCGATACTGAACCGTTACCATATAAGATAGACCAATTACCCAAGCCGTTGACCACCGGGTTGGCAGCTAACATAAAATCTGATGTATTGCATAGGATGGTGTCCTCACCTGCCAATGCATTATCCGGCAGTGCATCAACAGAAATAGTGAGTGTGTCCCGGACAATTGGACAGACACCATTTGTAACCATCCATTGTACAACCGTATTTTGACCCGACACCAACCCCACAATGGACGATGCCGAATTATTGTGATTAGTGATATTGCCCGAGCCTTCGATAATGTTCCACTGCGCTATTCCAATGAAGTCCTCGTCAGCTAATAGATCTAAAACTGTTTGATTGCACATTGTGGTGTCCGGAGTAATAATGATAGCCGGTCCGGGAAGAGCATCTATTTGGAAGGAAACGGTATCGTAAGCAGAGGATTGTCCGGTGTGGCAAGCGTCATCAATATGCCATATCAAGACAAGATGATTACCGGAACCAGCAGTAATATTATTTATCACTGTATGTGGATCGTGAATGTCCATAATGTCACCATTGCCTTCAATAATCTGCCATGTACCTGAACCCAGAACCGGATCAGTAGCCTGTAATGTGATTTGACCGTCACTAATGCATATTTCCCGGTCTTCGCCAGCATAGGCAGGTGGCGAAGGTTCAGTATAATTAAGTAAAACGGTATCCTGATTAATACAACCTGAGCTATTGGTGACCATCCATTGTAGCAGAGCGTTGGACGAAGGTGAGGTGTTGACAAATACACTTGTAGGACTAATAGGGTCACTCAATATCCCATGCCCTTCAATAATAGTCCAATGTCCGGCAGATCCGTCCGGCAATACCGCTTGTAATGTAGTAGAATTTCCGAAACAAATATTTTGATCCTTTCCGGCATCAGCAATCGGTTTAGGTATAACTGTCACCATTGTATCTTTTGAAATGGCACAGCCGAGTAGATTTAATGCAGTAAGACGATAACTGCCGCTTTCATTTAGCGATATATTGGGTATTTCTATATTAGCCTGCGACCATGATATTCCTGAAGGGCTTGTCCATAAATAACTCACTATGTTCTGGCCTAGAGCACTCAAAGAAAGATCATCACCTTCACATAATGGAGAATTTGAACTAATATTTACACGAGGAATGCTGACAGTTGCAATCAATTCAGATGAGGAAGAGGGGCATGAATTTTGAGGATCAATGGTCCATTGTAATCTGTTTTCTCCTTCAGCTAAACCGGTCACAACTGTGTTTGCATCATGTGGATCGGCAAAGGCCCCTGCTCCATTTATAATTTCCCAGGCCCCTACTCCTGTTAATGGGGGATTAGCATAAAGCACAGTGCTGGAATCACTACAAATTATCTGATCTAATCCGGCATTCGCTATTTGCATGACCTCTACACTGACATCAGTGAAATTTGACCTTTGACAACCATAGGAATCTGTCGTAATAACAGAATAAGCGCCTGCCTGAGCGACGGTGATGTTGGGTATAATGACAGATGGATTGTTGCCGATATTATTGCCGGATGGGTCTATCCATTCGAAAGTGACATAGAGTGTAGAATCGATCAGACCAAGGTGGAGCGTAGAACCCTCACACAGTGGCGCATCAGAGGTTATGGTTGGTGTGGGATTGCCTACGGTGATGGTAACTTGGTCAGAAGTAATCGGACAGCCATTGGTTGGTGTGATTGTCCATTGAAAAATGTTTTCACCCGAAGTAAGGTTGGTAACTGTCGTATTTGGACTTGTCGGATCGGTAATATCGCCGCTACCGGAGACTAATGTCCACAGACCATTACCGTATTGCGGAGCATTGCCTTGTAAAGTTGTCGTGTTGTCGTTGCAAACTAATTGATCCACGCCTGCCTGTGCAGTGTCCACCGGCAATATCTCCACTCCTTTGCTGCCTTGCTGGGGGCAGCCATAAATGTCGATGACACCTACATGATACACACCTGTCATATCCGGCGTTACATTGGGGATCTGGAGAATACTATCATAACCAATGGTATCACCCATTGGGTTAGTCCATGTAAAACTGACGTAGTCTGATGCATTGTCAACGGTGAGGATTAAGGTAGAGCCTACACACAGTGGTGCATTTGACGTTATGTTTGGAGCGGGTTTACCTACCGTGATGGTGACCTGATCGAAGGATGTATCACATCCATACGTAGATATTATTGCCCATTGGAAAATGTTTTCGCCCGAAGTAAGGTTGGTAACTGTCGTATTTGGATTTGTCGGGTCGGTGATATCGCCACTGCCGGAGATTAAGGTCCACAGACCACTGCCACTGTTGGGAATATTCCCGCTTAGACTACCTGTGGTTTCAAAACAAAGCAACTGATCCGGGCCTGCGTCGGCGCTCTCTGCCGGAAAGACAACCACCTCGGTGGAATCTGCCTTTTGACACCCATAGGAATCTGTCGTAATAACAGAATAAGTGCCTGCCTGAGCGACGGTGATGTTGGGTATAATGACAGATGGATTGTTGCCGATATTATTGCCGGATGGGTCTATCCATTCGAAAGTGACATAGAGTGTAGAATCGATCAGACCAAGGTGGAGCGTAGAACCCTCACACAGTGGCGCATTGGACGTTATACTGGGCGCCGGGCTTCCTACCGTAATGGTGACTTGATCGGAGGAAGGATTGCAGCCATAGGGGGACGTGATGGTCCATTGAAAAATGTTTTCACCTGAAGTAAGGTTGGTGACGGTAGTTGATGGATTTGTCGGGTCGGTAATATCTCCGCTACCGGAGACTATTGTCCACAGACCATAGCCGTATTGCGGAGGGTTGCCTTGTAAGGTTGCTGTGTTGTCGTTGCATATTAATTGATCCATGCCTGCCTGTGCGGTGTCCACCGGTAATATCTCCACTCCTTTGTCTCCTTGTTGGGTGCAGCCATAAATGTCGATGACACCTACATGATACACACCTGTCATATCAGGTGTTACATTGGGAATCTGGAGAACACTATCATAATCTATGGTATCGCCCATTGGGTTAGTCCATGTAAAACTGACGTAGTCTGATGCATTATCCACACTGAGAATTAAGGTAGAGCCCACACACAGTGG
>CAKUWM010000007.1 GCA_934699305.1 uncultured Saprospiraceae bacterium
ATTAATATCAGATATAGGCTAATAAAGTGCGAAAATTATGAAGACAACCTGTTTGATGAAATTGGTTCATATATCGCATTTGGGAAATCCGGCTGGCGTTAAGATCAATGTACCGAACGTCAACAGAGATAGGCTTCTTGTTAAATCGTAATGTTGATATTGACGAATTGTGAACTCAAGCTTTAAATTAGTCCATTGACTTTTGTGTTGTGAATGTAGGTAACTTGTTTTATAAACGCTTTAATTTCTGGATGGCTATATCTAAATAAATTTTGGTAGTTACTCGTGTCCGTTCCTTAGATTAGAGACATGAATTAATCACGATTGTTTTATAGTATATGTTTGTTGATTAATATTTAAATTAAGGCATATTATGTTTTAAACCCTAATTATTGAATATATATCGTAATGAGCTTCTACAATGTACGATATTCCTTTTTATGTCAAATTATTATTTTATTTGTGTCTGATGCTTTCAAGTTATTAACGTGACTTTCTCTGAATTCAAGAGGCGAGCATGTTTTGAATTTTTGAAACTGTCGATAAAAGAAAGGCAAACTCTCATAACCACAAGAATATGCGATTTGTTTCACAGGTCTCTGGGTTTCAATGAGTTGTTTGCAGACCATGTTTATTCTGTATTCATTCACAAATGTGAAGAATGATTTATTCAATGATTTTTTAAAGAACCTACAAAATGCTTCATCACTCATGGCAACTTGGGAAGATACATTTTGAAGCCTGATTTTTTTGTCATAATTGGAATGTAAATAATTATAAACCTTATTTAATCTGTAGTTTGTTTTTGTGTTTAAATTAGGTGTATATCCTTGACTAATTAAAAATTTCATCGAGTTATATAATGAAAGCGATTCCAATAATCTAACAAAGCTTAAAAGCTTCTCTAAGTCTGATTGTTGTAATATTATATTTAATTTGTTTTTGATCTTTTTTGAATTTTCAACATTAAATTTAATGCCTCTCGATGATTGATTTAATAAGGTTTTAATGTTTTTGAATTCACTTCTTTCCATCCAATCAATTCCTAAAATGGAATCACTAAACTGAATAACAATAGATTTTACGGATTTATCATCTGTAGTTATATTTTTCCAACAATGTGGAACGTTTCTACCTAACAATACGAAATCGCCTTCTTCAAAATTTTCAACACTATTACCAACATAACGAATACCTTTTCCTTTAATAATAAAGGTCAATTCATATTCGGGATGAAAATGCCAAGGCGCATTAAAGTTTTCATTTTCAAAAAGGAATGCGTGAAATGAACAATTAGCAGATTCAGGGACTTTTTCAAATTGAGCTTTCATTCTCTATTATTTAGTGTGTTATTTTGGTTAATATAAAAAATTCTTCTGTCTCAGTGGTCAAAATAAGCACTTCTTTTGCTAAAATACGCAATTGATGGTTGTTGATTTAATAATAGTTTTATAAATTAATTACATTACTAAAAATCAACGAATGAGTTTAACTTGTAAGGCCGCTATTGCTATAGGAGATGGCACATTTTCGATTGAAACTATTGAAGTTGAAAATCCGAAGTCAGATGAAGTTTTAGTTGAGATAAAGGCCGCTGGTTTATGTCATACAGATCATGATTCCCTAAATTGGGGAAAACCAATAGTTATGGGGCATGAAGGAGCAGGAATTGTTAAGGCTATAGGCATAAGCGTAAAAAGCGTCAAAATTGGCGATGCTGTTATTTTAAATTGGGCGACCCCTTGTGGGACCTGCTTTCAATGTGAACACGAAAACGAACATATTTGCGAGAATAATTCACCTGTCATAGCAGGTTCTAATGGTTTCACGGAAGGACATGCTCATATTAATGGCACAACTTTAAATGGCTTGCCAATTGAGCGTTCTTTTAATATTGGAACATTGGCAGAATATACTTTAGTAAAAGAATCAGCGGTGATTAAAAATCCAATTCAAGATATGTCTTTTAGTGCGGCAAGCATTGTGAGTTGCGGCGTTATGACAGGATTTGGTTCGGCTGTAAATACAGCTCAAGTCAAGGAGCATTCTTCTACAGTGGTTTTGGGAACTGGTGGTGTTGGTTTAAATGTTATCCAAGGCGTAAAAGTATTAAAAGCTTCAAAGATTATTGCTGTGGATATCAATCAAAGTCGGTTAGATATGGCAATGAAATTTGGTGCAACAGATACCATTTTAGCAGATAAGGATGATAAAGGTTTGTTAAAAGTAGCCGAAAAAGTTAAGATAATGACCAATGGTAGAGGTGCTGATTATGCCTTTGAGTGCACCGCAATTCCTTCTTTGGGTGCGGCGCCCTTGGCGATGATAAGAAATGCAGGAACAGCAGTTCAAGTGAGCGGTATTGAGCAAGAAGTGCTTGTTGACATGTCCCTATTTGAATGGGATAAAGTATATATCAATCCACTTTATGGCAAGTGCAACCCTCAAAGGGATTTCCCTAAAATAATTGAACATTATAGAAATGGTGACATCAAGTTAGATGAAATGATAACGAGAGCGTACCCGTTGGAAAAACTACAACAGGCATTTGATGATATGTTGACTGGGAAGAATGCAAAGGGAGTCATCGTTTTTGAGTAAAAATTTTAATGCAAAATTAGATGCAAACACACTGATATTCACAAAAATAAATCCCTTTTAAATTTCAGGAAAACGCTATAAGTCTCTATAGAATAATATAATCTTCACATTAAATAATGTCAAAATTTAGAACAACAGAACTGTCCAATCCAGAATTTGAAACCAACAATTTGCGTTTTGTAACTGTAAAAACACCCAATTTAAAGGGTCGAGGTGATATTTGTGTTTTTGTACCTCCATATCAGGATTTAAAGGATGTGCCAATTGTAACTTTATTGCATGGAGTTTATGGGAGTGCTTGGATTTGGGCATATAAAGCAGGGGTTCATTTTACCGCTCTAAAAATGATGGAGGCTGGTCTCATAAAACCTATGATCTTGGCAATGCCGTCTGATGGCTTGTTGGGGGATGGATCGGGCTATGTGGACCATGGTTCCCATAATTTTGAAGCTTGGATTGTGGATGATGTAATTGATGCGGTGATTGAAACTATTGATATGACCAGTAACAAATCGGCATTATTTATATCAGGATTGTCTATGGGCGGTTATGCTGCCTTGCGATTGGGAGCAAAATACTATAATAAATATAAGGCTATTTCAGCACATTCTTCCATGACCGATATCGATCAAATGGCATTGTTTGTAGAGGAACCTGTTGCGACATTTTCTGAACACAATGACGATGACCTTTCTGTTTTTGAAATGCTTTTGAAACATAAGGAAGTTCTTCCAAGACTTCGATTTGACTGTGGAACTGAAGACGAATTGATAGCACATAATCGAAGCTTACATCAAAAATTAAAAACTGTCAATATCCCACATATTTATGACGAATTTGGCGGAAAGCACAATTGGACTTATTGGCAGTTGCATATAAAGGATACCCTGCTGTTTTTCAATCAACAATTATAATAAACTTAAAACACTATAACATGTCAATATTTAAAGATTTATCGAAAGTTCACGGATTGGTTTCCGATTTTTTCAAATGGCCACAGTCGCCCCAAGAATGGGAACAATACAAATTGACCCAAGACCAGATTGATTTTTTCCATGAGAATGGATATTTGTCCAACATTAAACTTTTGGAAGAATGGCAAGTAGATCAGTTAAATGAAGAATTAGCGGAAATTCAAGATCCAAGCCATCCAGCTCATCGATTGTTTTATGAGTTTCATTCCAATGAATCCACTGATCCTAATAATGTTATTTTTCACTCGTTGGGCCATTGGCGCATTACACCGGGTTTTCATGATGTCAATTGGAATCCTGCATTTTTAATGGCAGCAAGTCAATTGTTGGATCATAGATCGGTACGTTTTTGGCACGATCAATTGTTCTGTAAGCCCGCAAAACACGGTGGTGTAGTGGCGTGGCATCAGGATTATTCCTATTGGACGCGCACCATAAAAATGCAACATTTAACCTGCTGGACAGCGCTTGATGATGCCAACAAAAGTAATGGTTGTTTACACTATGTTCCTAAAAGTCATAAATGGGGCTTATTGGACAAACCTGTTTTAACTGGTCCGATGGATGAATTTAAAGCCTATTTGAGTGAATCCCAAAAGGAAGAATTCAAAAACCAAGTGGCCATCGAAATGAAAAAAGGTTACTCCACATTTCATCATCCGTTGATGGTGCATGGGTCTTATGAAAATAGTTCGGAGTTTTCGAGACGTGCTTTTGTTTTGAATGTGTTTGCTGATGGAACGGTTTCCAATTCCGACGAGCCGCTTTTAAAAGGTGTGCCGGCCATTCCAAAAGGTAAAAAAATGGAAGGCCAGTTTTTTCCTTTGCTTTTGGATAGGGAGTTGATTTAAAAGTTGAACTACATTCTCAAGTAAGCTTAACACTAAAAAACTAACCTATCTATTTTTTACGTTGATTTACTTTCTTATTTTGTATTCTTGTAAAAATTGAAAACACAAAAACAGGAAGTTGTTGTTAAGTATAATTTAGATTGGGAATCCATGAAAATTCTTGAAATACCTTCATGACTTTCAGGATGCTAAAATCTGAATCGATTGTCAATGAGGGCCGGATTCGATTTCTGAATTTGAAAACAAATTGTATACATCTTGGATGAACGTGAACATGGGTAATTCTTAAACTAAGGCTGGAAAAGTGAGTACATTTTAATGAAATATCATAGAAGCCCAAATCAGACTGGTGAAGGTGTTGAAACATATTATCCTTTGGCAGATGGGAAATTCATTAAATAATGGTTGATGAGATTAAAAAAATTGTTGATAAATACAGTCCCTATTTTGTGCGTATTGATAATTAAATGAACGGATAAGCGGGTAGTAAGAAAGGAATTTTTTGAATCATTCTTAAAATTCTTCAGAATGGAAATGTCAAGCTGCTATATCAACTTATATATGTTTTGATTTCGCTAAAGAAAGTGTTGTTTTATATTTTATAAGTTCTTGAATGTGTAATGAGCAAGATTCTTCCTGGTTAACGGACGAATCTATTGACACGAAACCATGGTCACACATTAGTAAACCTAATTATAAATCTATCAACAAGCTTGTTAAATATTTAGAGGGTTTCGTGAGAAAATGGAGGAGATTTTACCTAATTGTTTTTTAAAGATGTTGAAGATAAAATTGGTAAAACTCCGCTAAGATTGGTTACTATTAATTCAGATGGGAAATAATTTTCCACTAACATTTTTCCTTTATACAGGAACATGGTTAATACCAAAATATTATTTCAAAATAAAGCAGTAAAAAGAAACTAAACTTAAAAATAATAACATGGCACAATTTTCACGATTGGAAGTAGCACGAGTAATGAAAGAAACGGGATTGATTCCTTTATTTTTCCATAACGATTTAGAATTAAGTAAAAAAATACTAAAAGCATGTTACGATGGTGGGGCAAGGCTTATGGAGTTCACTGCTCGTGGCGATTTCACTCATGAAATTTTTGGTGAATTGACCAAATATGCGGTTGCCGAATTACCGGGCATGATAATGGGGGTGGGCTCTGTAACTGATGCTGGTGCTGCCTCTTTATATATGCAATTAGGTGCAAATTTTATTGTCACACCTGTTCTAAGAGAAGATATAGCTATAGCATGTAACAGGCGAAAAGTATTATGGTCTCCTGGCTGTGGTACTTTGACAGAAATTGCAAGAGCTGAAGAATTAGGTTGTGAAATTGTAAAATTATTTCCGGGAGATATTTACGGGCCTCAATTTGTTAAAGGTGTAAAAGCTCCTCAGCCTTGGACGAGTATTATGCCAACCGGAGGAGTGTCACCAAATGAGGGAAATCTTAAATCTTGGTTCGATTCAGGTGTTACTTGTGTAGGTATGGGATCTCAATTAATTTCGAAGGAAATATTAAAAAATATGGATTATACTGGCTTGGAAAATAAAATAAGGGAGGTTTTACAAATTATTAAACAGGTTAGAAAATAGCTCATTTATTTAAAAGGCTTGTAATTTCGAGATATAATCAATCTGCATATGATCTAAGCTTACTTAATACGAGTAGGTTTTTTTATGTAAAATGGGGTTTAACAATCAACATATTTATTGATGATATTGTAAACAATGAAATAAGGAAAACGACAACGTTTTAAATTTAAATAATAACAAGTTCTTTAAGTAATTCCCTTTGCCTTTTGACACAGACGTTTTTGTAGTGCCAGATTTCATTTCAATGGGGAAGTTTTGAAACTCAATTATTCTTTAAAATATGAAAATTAAATATTTAGTTGTTATCGTTTTATCTCCTATTTATTGTATTCTTTAAAAAAAGGAAATATTAAAAAGAAGTTGTAATTGATTATAAGTTCAGATTGGCAATCATTAAAAAGTTTGAAACTAAAGAATGGTTTTTAAATGCTAAAATCAGGATTTATTGTTGTAGGGCTGTGTTCTCTGGGTCGGAGTATGAAAAAGAATGGTATGTACGTTGGGCGTATGTCAATAAAGTTAACCCTGATACCAAGGGCGTAATGGTGAGTAAGTTTTATGAGGATCATGTTAAAACTTATGATATATTAGATAAATTCGATTGAAAATATTTTATTCCATTATTTAAGTTTGGGGAATTTGATATAGCTAAATGGACATAATTATTCAAAAATACTGAAGCGAAATTTATAGGCTCCGGGTCAAATGACATCCACCGACTTTGCGTACGGCTTAATGATTTAACAGAAGAAAATACCAGAAATATGGGATCTAACCCTATATAGTTGGATCGATTTCTGAAAAAATAAAAAAGTTTGGTATGAAATTTACAAGGGTATATCTCAGATATTAATGCCCATGGATATTTATATAAAAACAGTTTGCAATGAAATTAATCAGTAAAAAATGTGAGAAATTGGTCTTTTTAATTCTAACAATGACCCTGATTTGTTGTTCGCCATATGAAACGGAGCTTAGATTAGCTAGCCTATTTTCAAATAACATGGTACTTCAGCAAAACAGTAAAGTACCCATTTGGGGGTGGGCAGAACCAGGTTCTAAAATTGTAGTAAAAACATCTTGGGGAGAATCAGTTAGTGTAACTACGGCATCTGATGGAAAATGGATGTTAAAAGTGAAGACTCTTGCAGCAGATAACCGAGTACAAACCATTTCCGTTTCTGCTGGAAAAACAAATATTTCTATTGATAATGTATTATTTGGAGAAGTTTGGTTGGCCTCGGGGCAGTCAAATATGGAAATGCCTATGAGGGGATGGTTGCCTAAAGATCCTATTTTAAATTCAGAGCAAGAAATCCAAAATGCTGATTACCCATCCATTCGCATGTTTACAGTGGAACGGAACAAATCGTTCATACCGCTCGAGGAGTGTCAGGGACTTTGGAAAGTTTGTAATCCGGATAACGCCCCAGGTTTTTCAGCAACTGCCTATTTCTATGCCCGAGAACTTCACAAACAATTGAATGTCCCTATTGGCATTATACATTCTAGTTGGAGTGGTTCACCGGCGGAAAGTTGGGTTGACGCCGATTTCATCAGTCAAATAGAAGGCTATGAGGACATCAAAGAAAATCTTGTTAAAGCTTCTGATCAAACATCCCCTTATAGCCAATGGCTAAACTCAATGAAAAGCCTACCACAAAGTGATTTTATTAATAATGAGAATTTTAAGCTGTCCGATAATCGTTTTAAAGATATAATGAAGGTTGCCTATGAAGATTCACACTGGGATACGGTGAGTACATCGTCAATGGATAAGGTTTTTCAAAGTGATGATTTCAACGGATTGGCTTGGTTTCGTCAAGAATTTACTTTTGAAGGTGACATAAATTCAGACGAATATGACATCTTTCTTGGCAAAATAGAAGATTTGAATGCGGTATTTATAAACGGTATTTTAGTAGGTCGTACGGAGCACTGGGGAGATAATAACGAAGACCAACAATATCAAATTCCCTCTAAATTGCTGAGGAAAGAAAAAAACCTACTTGCAGTTCGCGTAATAGATGTTTGGGAGCGCGGTGGACTAATGGATAGACCGGCCATAGTTAAGAGAAATGGGGAAATTGTACAGACTTTGAGTGATAGCTGGAGGTATTTGCGCACTGGGATACTACTTAATGAAGACTTTTATGTCCTTAAGAATGGATTCGAAGATAAAATGGAACCAGAGCCAGGCCTATTGCCACTTAGTTCTCAAACCCCAACGGTGTTGTATAATGCCATGATTGCTCCTTTGGTTCCATATTCAATTAAAGGGGCTATCTGGTATCAGGGTGAATCAAACATTGGAAAATCAAAACAGTATCACACGCTTTTTCCGGCAGTGTTCCAAAGTTGGCGGTCACATTGGCACATCGGTGATTTTCCATTTTACTATGTACAATTAGCTCCTTTTGACTACGGTAGTGATATGGTTGCCGATTTGCGTGAAGCGCAATTGTTTACCATGAAGGAGAGTAATGTAGGTATGGCGGTAACCATGGATATTGGAAGTACAAAGACCATTCACCCCCCAAACAAACAGGAAGTGGGCAAACGTTTAGCTTTATGGGCCTTAGCCAAAGATTACGGTAAATCAGGGATAGTCTACTCTGGGCCACTTTATAAAAGTGTTGTCTTCAAAGATGATTCTGCCATTGTATCATTTGACCACATTGGAAGCGGATTGTATGCACCTGATCAGGAATTAAGCTTTTTTGAAGTAGCAGGTGAAGACCTCATATTTTATCCGGCAAAAGCGGTTATTCAAGAAAACAAAGTTGTGGTTCGTTCTTATAAAGTGCCAAATCCGAAAATAGTCCGTTTTGCATGGCAAGATACCGCAATGCCAAATCTTTTTAATAAAGAAGGATTGCCAGCCTCGCCTTTTAGAACAAGACAGTAGCCAAGGCTAAATGAAAGAGGGTATATTGAGGTAAAATGGTCAGGCTTTAAATAAAAATAAAACCTCTATTGTTTTTAACTTTTACTGTTGTGGGACAGTGCTATCTCATGGCAATTATAGTAGGCATATCTCCATTATTATGTAATAATATGACTAAGTGAAAACAATTAATATAAAATCTCGTTTTGCGAGCTGATGATCCATTTTACTAAGTTTGTTTCTTCAAACCTGATTTAAAATAAAAACAGAAAGTTGCTTAATATTAACTGTTTAGTATTTAACTGAGGGTTTTTTCGGTGAAAAACATACGCAATAAGACCTGGGACGATATTCATTAGGAGCTTTCCAAAATTTTTGTGCCTTGAATGTTATAGTTGACATGTGTTTTAAGCATATCGTTTATGCTTCCAATATGCTAATCAAGTATTTTGTATTGTCTTATCTCGATATTTGAAAATGAATGTTTATTGTAAACCTTATTGGTTGCAAACAACGGGCATAGTATACCACCTCCAGCGGATTAAACTGAGCATAGCACAGCGGGTGAAAGTGAACCACCTTGAGCGGATGAAAGTGAACCACTAAAAATCGATTCTATTTGTACAGCTTTAAATATCTTTTTAGAAAAAGATATTATGGCAAACACACAAATAGATATGCGAAAAATAAAACAGATTTTTAAACTTTACAGCGAAGGCATAAGCAAGCGCAAAATAAGCCTGGTCACAGGGCTATCGCGCAATACGATCACCAAGTATATTGACTTTTTTAAGCGTTATCAGCTTACCAACTACGAAGTGTCTGCCATGACACTTGAAGAACTGAATAATCTCTTTAAAACCGACCAGAAAGACAAGAGTCCACAGTTACTGACCTTAGAAACATACTTCCCCTATTTTGATAAAGAGCTCCGCAAAACGGGGGTTACAAAAGAGCTGCTCTGGCAAGAATACTATGCCAAACATCCAGATGGTTACAAAATCTCCCAGTTTAGGTATTGGTATCGGGAATGGGCGAAAGAGGTGTCTCCCGTGATGCACTTTACCCATAAAGCTGGCGATAAGCTTTTCATCGACTTTACAGGAAAAAAGCTCTCCATTGTAGATCGTCATACAGGAGAAATACAAGACCTGGAGGTCTTTGTCTGTGTTCTGGGCAGTAATCAATACACCTATGTAGAAGCCTGTGAGAGCCAAAATAAAGAAGATTTTATGGCCTGCATTGAAAATGCACTCTGGTTCTACGGCGGAGTTCCCGAGGCTTTAGTGCCTGATAACTTAAGGGCTGCCGTGACCAAGAGCAGCCGGTACGAGCCCAAGGTAAATGAAGACTTTGCCGACTTTGCAGCGTATTACGAAACAGCTGTATTGCCCACCAGGGCGTATAAACCCAGGGACAAGGCCATTGTTGAAAATGCTGTGCGCATTATATATACCCGTGTATTTGCACCACTGCGCAACCAGACCTTCCATACCAAGTCTGGACTTAACAAAGCCATCTTAGAACAGCTTAAATTGCATAACAACATGTCTTTTAGAGGACGGGAATACTCACGCTATTCTTTGTTTGAAGAGATTGAAAAACACCAACTCAAAGCACTCCCATCAAAACGCTATGAGATCAAACGTTCTGCAAATGCAACGGTCCATAAAAATAGCCATATCTACTTCGGAAAAGACAAACACTACTATAGCGTGCCCTATCAACATATAGGCAAGCGGGTCAAGGTTATTTACTCAGATAGTACTGTAGAGGTTTACCATCAGCAAGAACTACTTACAGTCCACACAAGAGCAAAACAAAAATATGGGTACACCTCCATAAAGGAGCATATGCCTTCCCACCATCGTTTTGTCAGTGAATGGAGCAGTGAAAAATTTATTGCCTGGGCTGCTCAGGTAGGAGACCACTGCAAAGTACTGATCATTAAAATACTCAATAAAACACAACACCCTGAGCAATCCTATAAATCATGTCTGGGCATATTGCACCTTACCAAAAAAGTGGGCAATGTACGATTGGACAATGCCTGTAAACGCGCTCTGGATTATGGTGCGCACAATTATAACATTATAGAACGTATCCTTAAAAACGGATGGGACACTTTAGATGAAGATATCGAACAGCAACCGGATATCCCCAGTCACAATAACATTAGAGGCAGTAATTATTATAAATAAATTTAAAACCATAAACAATGAACACACAGACATTAGAACACATGAAACAGTTGAGGCTATACGGTATGTACAGAGCCTTCGACGGGAGCTTGTCCCCACAGAACATTACCTACACCAATGATGAACTGGTAGCGTATCTCATCCAAAGTGAATGGGACGATCGGCAGAACCGAAAGATAGAGCGCTTAACAAAAGCGGCACGTTTTAGGTACAGTGCCGTTATGGAAGCTATCGATTATGATGCCTCAAGATGCTTGGATAAAAATCAAATACAACGCTTCTCAAGTTGTGATTTTATAACACAAAAACAGAACATACTCATTACTGGAAGTACAGGCGCGGGGAAAAGCTACATGGCATCAGCGATTGGCCATCAAGCTTGTTCATTGGGCCACAAAGTGATGTATTTTAATACCAATAAACTCTTTACCATGCTAAAAACATCAAAAGCCGATGGTTCCTATCTAAAGCAGATCAATAAACTGGAAAAACAAGATCTGCTCATCTTGGATGACTTTGGACTTAAAGCTTTGGATAGTATCAACAGGCATTCTTTTATGGAAATTATAGAGGACAGGCACGGTAAACACAGTACCATCATTGCCTCCCAATTACCGGTTGAAGCATGGCATGAAATTATTGGGGAACAGACCATTGCAGATGCTATTTTGGACCGCCTTGTGCACACAGCTCATAGAATAGATATAAAAGGAGAATCTATGCGCAAAAAATTAAAAGATAATCACTAAATTTAACCACAAATGAATCGATTTTGAGCACTTATTTTGCTATGCTCACTTTCATCCGCTGCAAGTGGTTCACTTTGTCCGTCCTATCCAATTGGTGGCTTGTTAGCATCATTTTCAATAGCATTAATTAAAAATGCTTGAATATTTATGTGATGACTTTTTTTGCGTAATAAGAAATCAACTTTATTTCCCGATCTGTCTACTGTTCTATGCAAAAATCACCACTGACTTTTTACTTTGATATAAGTTTCCCCTATTCTCCAATGTTTGTCAACGACTATTTTATTTTTTTAAATTCGTTTTTTATGAGAGGTGCAAACTTAAATATCCTTCTTTGTGTAAATGTAGATTTACTTTAACACCTTAAATAGAGAGCAGCTCTTCAGTATCGCTATAGCTTATTACAAATACATTTCTTGGGAAATAATTGACTTTGGGAAAGTATGAGCTTTGAACATGTTTTTTGATGCTATAAATAAATGATTCATTTTCTAAATAATAAGCGGCAGAACTAATTAATTATTATATCAATATTATTGATATTGACTGTTATTTCGATAAAATACCATATAACCTTGAGAAGATTTAGGTTGTAATGACTTAAGAATTAAGCGAATTTTGATCCAACGAATATTTAATCATATAAAATAAAAGATATTGGCATTAAGTAAATTAAGCCTTCTTATATTTAAAATTTAAATAGAAAGCTGTTCAAACTGCTAAATAGCAGTTAATTGTAATAACAAACAATCTAATAGCACTCGACTTTAGGCAGATTTACGATAAAGCTCTTGAGGTCTCGATCTAAGTAGAGTATAGTTTACTTGAGAACTTTGTAAATCAAACTAAGCACACAATAGAATTTAATAAAACTAAATATGTTATCATGAATTACATTAAATCTCTCACTTGTCAAACTTTCGTAATTTTCCTCATTGTTACAAGTGCAATCGCACAAGATAGAATCGATAGGATTGAACCAGATGGTAGACACCCGATTTTTGGCGGGAATGTTACCATAATTGGTTGGGAAGGTGATAAGGACGCTGCCATGCTTAAGGAGAATGGGTGGTTTTTTGTTAGAGATAGTTTAAATGTATTGGTCACATTCAATATATCGGCACATCCGGGAATTAATTATGGAATCGAAAAAGGGAAGGTGAAATGGTACCCTCACTCTGGATACCTACCTTGCTTTATTACAGAATTTGATGATAATTGGGAAGAGTTTGGACCAGCGGATCAGATGAATGTCAAGATTGCAAATTTCGCCGATAAGGTAACAATTGATGGAAACGATTTTGTAATAGCCTATAGTCGAGTTTCCATCACCAATAAAATGGATAAGGAAATCTACCAGGACCCCGGTGCTTCGGGTATCTTGACTCCGTTAAATAATCCTTCCCGCAATATAGCTCCTGGAGCCACTACTCATTTTGACTATGCCATAGTAATCGATCGATTTGGCAATAGCTACGCGAAACCTAGTTCGGATAAAATACAGAAAGCAGGAAGTTGGGACGAACATTTTGAGCATATGAAAAATTTCTGGAACGGAAGGTTACAAAAGATTGTGAATATAAATACGCCAGATCAAGAGCTCAATAATGCTTATAGAATGGGTTATATATATACATTAATTACTCGAGATGGACCGACAAATTATAATGTTGCTGAGATAGGGTACGATGCGCTTTTCACTCATGACTATTTAGGAATATACCATACACTATTAAAATTAGGCTTCTTTGAAAATGCTTATGAGCAGTTGAAATTATTAGGTGATGGGCGGGGGCCTTACCGTGATCATTTTTACAGATGGAGCCTGCCCCTATCTATCTACCTTCTAAAGACTGGGGATGTCTCAATCTTGGAAAAAGAGGATGGTTATCTGTACAAAAAATGCCTTGAGGCTTTTGATATTACAATGAATGACATTGTTAGCCCAAGTGGAATTATCGGAAGAACTTGGAATATTGATGATGATGGAATCTGGACTTGGGACGATGAGTCCGCTTTAACCGGTTTTGCCACTTTGCAATATGTTGCTCGGCTTAAAAAGGATAAAAAAACGGAGGCCAAAGCAAAAGATGCTTTTAACTCATTAATGAACAGTGTCAATAATCGAATTTTGGAAATGGAGAAAGAACATGGTATCAATTATATTCCTGCCTCTTTGGAGTCTCCTAATGAGGAAATTGAAAATGTAATGAAAAAAGGATCTTCTTTTTGGGCAACTCCCTTTTGGTTTGGGATGAACTGGGACACTTATTTGGCTGGTGGCAAGTATACTGGGCCTTTGAAAGATTGGGTTGATAATACCTTTAAATGGGGGCTGTCCAAGCAAGAAAAAGAGGGTTTTAAACCGCATAATTATGGTACGTGGGTAAGTTATGGAGGTGGAGTTGCTTCTGCATATAATAGTGCTTTTGCTATTTCTGGTCTTTTTACGAGAAATTATCGTCAAGAACCTATTAAATCATATCAGTTCTTAATAGAATATGGTCAAAGCGCACCCTATGGATTTTGGGAAATGTTCCATGATGTGGATGAGAATAACACTTGGGAAGGTAAACACCCATCCATGACCAAAACAAATTGGTTCGGGGCTCCTCATATGTGGGGGCAATCTGGAGCTACCCAAGCCTTGCTGGATGCACTTATAGCAGAGTTTTATGATGGTAGGGTTTTGGTTGGTAGAGGCTATCTTGATGAATGGATGCAGCTTGGTAAAGTAACTGAAATTAAGAATTATCCTATTAGTGGAGGTAAAAGAATAAATCTGAAAATCCAAATGATCAATGATAAACAAGTTAAACTCAGTTGGAGTGGAGATAGACCTGCAAACGTGATATTATTTAACCTCCCACAATTTCAAGATAATATTAAAGCGGTAAGTACTGGAAAAATTAATAGAGAAGAAGGCTGGATTGAAGTCAAATCAAGCCAAAATGAAATCACTGTAACATTGTTGAAATGAAATCGAAAAGAATTAAAGTTCTCATGGTCCTAAATATAATTTTCCTTTTTGGTTGTCAGCCCAAGAAGAGTTCTCAAGGTCAAAATTTTCTGTCCAAAGTAGATCAAATGGATATGAAAGATGATAGTGATGAGCTTGGTTTTTTTGAAAATAAAAGGACGCCAATTGAGCCAGCAATGCAATTACTACCATCTGGGAATAACAGACCTGAGGGATGGATTTTTACAATAATGAAGAATGATTTAGTCACGGGCATGGTTGGTGCATTGGATGATCTTTATCCAGGATTTGAGGCGGATGACATTTTCAATTCCAACAGACGAGGTGCTCTCGATGATGTTCCTGAAATGGGTGATTTGAAGTTAACGGGAGAACCATGGGAAAAGTCAATTATGTGGTGGAATGCCGAAACATTAGGTAATTGGTGGGATGGGTTTATCCGCCATGCATATTTAATAAACGACCAAGATGCTGTAAATCAAAGCGTTGAAATAATTAAAAATCTATTGGCTTCACAAGATGAGGATGGCTATATAGGAATATATAAGAAGAACCTTCGTTACAAACACGAAGGGGCGAATGGAGAATTGTGGGCACAGACCACCGCTTTTCGAACTATGATCGGATACTATGAAATTACAAAGGACACAAAGGTTTTAGAAGCAGTGGAAAGAGGAATGGCTTTAACAATGAAAAATTATAATGATGGGATTCGGAATCCCTTTTTATTGAAGGATGACTTTGGTGGAGTAACACATGGTTTAATGTTAACTGATGTTTGCGAAGCACTTTTTAGAATTACAGGAAAACAGGAATATCAAGATTATGGTACCTACTTATACAAAGCGTTTTCCACTTATTCGATAAATCGCGCTTTTAATGACCTAAGATATCCATATCTCACAAAAAGAGATTCACTTTTTATTAGCCATGGTGTCCATACTTACGAGCAGTTCAGGACGTTGATAAATGCCTATTATAATACTGGTTATCCAGAATTAAAGGAAGCGTACGAAAATGCACTATATAAATTAGGACCAACGATACTTCCTAGCGGTGCAGGTCATGGAAATGAATGGATTGCAGGTTTGATTGCGGATCCAGATAAGACCGCTACAGAGTTTTGTACAATGCTGGAACTTCGAAATTCTTTAGGTGCCATAATGCAAAAGACTGGTGACGTTTCTTTTGCTGATCAATTGGAAAAACTTACTTTTAACGGAATGATGGGTTTTAGAAATCGAGAGGGCACCGCCCTTGCCTATAGCAAACATGATAATTGCTATATTCTCGATGGACAGGAATATGGTTCTGAAAATGTTCATAAAGAAGTTAGATATAAGTATTCTCCCACACATCAGGAGCCAGCCGTTTGTTGCGCTCCCAACTATGCGAGAAATCATCCCTATTACTTGGATATGATGTGGATGAAAAAGAAAAACGGTTTGGCGGCGGTTCTGTTTGGGCCATCTACTTTAAGAACACAAATAAACGATATTCCTATAGAAATATCTCAAAGGACCGGTTATCCATTTTCCGATACAATTGAATTTGTAATTAATCCTAAAGAAGAAATCAAATTCCCTCTTTTTATTAGAAAGCCTCAATGGGCTAATTCAATTTCAATTATTGGTGGAGATGCCGAACCAATATTGACAAATGGATTTTACGAAATTTCAAAATTATGGAAAAAAGGAGATGTGGTCAAAGTAACCTTTGAATTAGATGTGGAACTAAAAAGTGCGAGTAACCACGAGACGTATTTTCAAAGAGGTCCACTTGTGTTTGCTTATGAAATACCAAGTCAAAAGCAAATAATCAAAAATTATGATTTATCTGAATTCAGCGATTATCATGTTATTCCCACTGACATGAAATATAAGGACCTCAAGTTGGTTACTCGGGAAAGCGCAACTAGTCCGATGTTTTCTTATTTTAATAAAACTATTTCGGATTCAAAAAATCCATGGAATGATTTGGCGAACTATTTGGAGATCGAAATGATTAATGCCACCACAGGTAAAAAGGAGAAGGTTCGCTTGATACCAATGGGTGGAACTATACTTAGAAGAATTACTTTTCCTGTACATAAATAATTTTAACTAAAAAATAAAACGCTAAAAAATGATTTACTCAAACATAAGTCGTCGAAATAACCATTTCGCCAAGTTTTGGCTTCTTTTACTTGTAATATTGTACAGCATTGATATATTCTCGCAGGTAGTAGAAGATCATGGTGCCACGGATTTTGTTTTTGGGAACAATGAGTTGACTGAAAATATTGTAAATAAAAGAATAGAGAATTTAGCAGGAATTTTACACAATCATCGTATTGAACCAAGAAGTCCCGGAATGGGTCAAGAAGTGACTCTTACCGTAACAGTAGGTAATAAAGTGGATGCGGTTAATGCTTGGTGTTATTTTACAACAGATGGGAGCAACCCAAAAGGTTCAAATGGTATTGCTGCAAATGGAACGGTCATACCATTTGAACAGACTGGAGTAATCTGGGAGGATCTAATCTGGGGATATCTAACGGAGTTCCAAGCTAAGATCCCAGCGCAGTTCCAAACTGGAGTGGTAAGATATATTATTGAGATTGGTGGTCAATATGCGAAAGGTACCGAAGGTAGTGAGGGTAGCTCGAAAACACATCCTTATTTTGCTTATGCTGTTGACGATTGGTCGATTCCCGATTGGACCCATGACGCTGTCATGTACTATGTGATGCCGGATAGGTTTAACCCAGGTCAAGGGAAATCATGGATTCAAAAAGAAAATCTTGAAGAACCCATGGGAGGTACTTTAAAAGGGATTCAGGAGAAATTGGATCATTTGGAGAAATTGGGCGTGAATGTACTCTGGTTAATGCCATTTATGTCAGGCCCCACTTACCATAAATATGGCACTATAGATTTTTACGCAGTGGATCCTGGATTTGGAACTGAGGAGGACTTAAAGGATTTAATTAATGACGCACATTCAAGAGGCATGAAAGTTCTAGTGGATTTTGTGGCCAATCATTGCTCTAATCAACACCCCTTTTTCCAGGATGCAATGAGTGATCCCAACAGTAAATATCGAGACTGGTTTGAAATCAACGAAGATGGATCTTATGAGAGTTTTTTTGGGGGAGGTGAGCTTCCCTACCTATCAAATGAAAATCCAGAGGTACGACAATACTTAATTGAACTTGGTAAACACTGGATTGTGAATTTGGGATTAGATGGTTTTGATCTTGATTACACAATTGGACCGTCCCATGAATTCTGGGCAACGTTTGGGTATGAGATGAGAAAGTTGGGTAAGGAAATTGTCATGTTCACCGAAGGGGTGACAACACCGGAGTCATTGCTGACATATGCAGGACGGGTAGATGGTTGTCAGGATTTTGCATACTGTCAAGCATCAAGGCAGGCTTTCGCTTATGATAAAATCACTGTCGAGGAATTTGAACGCTACCTAAAAGGTTCTGAATCCTATTTTCCAGAAGATTTTATAGCTCCCGTAATGATTGACAACCATAATATGGATCGATTTTTATTCGTCTCTAATGATGAAGTTAAGAGGTTGAAAGTGGCATCTGCGGTACTATATTCAATGAGTAGGCCAATTAGTATTTGGGCAGGCACGGAATTAGGAATGTCGCAGACTGCATCTTCTGCTAAAAGTACACTCAGTGCTTCAAGGCATGCAACAGATTGGGAGAATATAGATGAGGATGTTCTGGAATATTTTATAAAATTGGGAGAAATTAGGAAGGAGCACAAAGCAATGGCAAGAGGTAAAAGAATACCAATAATAGCAAATGCTGATACTGGAGTTTTGGCATATGAAAAATATTTTGAAGATGATAGAATAGTAGTGGTAATAAATAATGGGAATAAACCACAAAAACTGGAATTATCCCAAGCTTATGGATTAGTCGATATACTGAATAATATTCAGGTTACCAATAAAGCAGCTATGGGAGTATTCGAAGTCCCGGCAAAAACGGCCGTATACCTTGGAACCCGTTAATCAAAGTAATTTTATTTTAGAATGAATAAATCAATAGTATATTTGTATTTTATAGCATTTTCTGCTGCAATTGGTGGTTTTTTATTTGGATTTGACACCGCGGTTGTATCCGGAACAATATCATTTGTGACTGATAAATTTCAGTTAAATCTCATTCAAGAAGGGTGGTTTGTAAGTTCGGCTCTTGTCGGTTGTATACTTGGAGCCCTTTTTGCTGGGGAAATAGCAGATCGATTAGGCAGAAAGTTAACATTAACAGGAACAGGTATACTCTTTTTAATATCTGCAATTGGGTGTGCTTTGGTTGAAACTTTTACTGGTCTTGTAGTCTATAGAATAATAGGAGGGATTGGAGTTGGTATTGCTTCTATGGTTGCCCCTCTATATATTTCTGAAATATCACCTGCATATATCAGAGGAAGAATGGTGGCTTTGTATCAGTTTGCAATTACAATTGGGATATTAATGGCCTATCTTTCAAATGCCTTTTTGCTCAGTCTAAAGGAGAATCTTCATTTAAAAGGTTTTGCCCATTATATAATTAATGAGGATGTATGGAGGGGTATGCTTGGTAGCGAATCCATTCCTGCCCTAATCTTTATAATTATTATATTCTTTGTCCCTGAAAGCCCGAGGTGGTTACTTTCTAAAAACAAATATGAAGAATCTCTTAAAGTTCTTACTCGTATCTCAGAAAATAATGCTAAGGAAGAATTCAAACAAATTAAAAATTCCCTTTTACATAATTCCAGTAAATCTCTATCGGACATAATGAAGCCAGGAGTCAGAACTGCAGTTTTGGTTGGTGTCTTATTAGCTATATTTTCACAAATCACTGGGATTAATGCCATAATTTATTATGGGCCTAGAATTTTAGAAGAAGCAGGGTTTAAGATTGGAGATGCCCTTGGTGGACAAGTAATTATTGGTTTGGTCAATGCGATTTTCACTATTGCGGCTATACTAACCATAGATAGGCTTGGTAGGAAGAGATTGATGAAATCAGGTGTTTTCTTTATGATGATTTCATTACTAGCGGTAAGCTATCTGTTTTACATCGGAGAATCGAATGGGATAATTTTATTAATCTTTATACTGATTTTCATTATGGCTTTTGCCTATGGTTACGGCCCTGTTATTTGGGTATTGCTTTCTGAGATTTACCCGAATAGAATTCGTGGAAAAGCAATGTCTATCGCTACTTTGGCGATTTGGCTTGGGACAGCTTTTATTGGACTAATCGTTCCTTGGATGCTAAAGGCATTTACACCGGCAGGAACATTTTTATTTTTTGCTCTATGCTGTCTTCCTGTATTCTTCATTTTAAAGAAAGTGCCAGAAACTAAAGGAAAATCTTTAGAGGAAATTGAATCTATTTGGGATGAAATGCAGAGAACGAAGAAGAATCCAAAAGAAAAATAGATTAAATGTTATTGCTGAATTCATTTAAACATGGTAATGTTCAATATAAATATCAGAACTAATTTTTCAATGTTTTTTATGTTTTTCTCTATATACACCAGGTGAATGTCCGCTTACTTTTTTAAAATGATGGCTAAAATTTGACCAGTTTCTAAAACCTGATTCATAACAAATTTCAGTAATTGTTTTATCTGTTTCTTTCAGTAATTTGCAAGCATAAGAAATTCGAATCTCATTAAGAAATTGCAAATATGTTTTTTTCGTGTTCTTTTTAAAAAATTTACAGAAATTGGAAATACTTTGATTCGTTAATTGGGCCATGTCTTCAAGAGTTATTGCCTCTTTGAAATGTTCTAGTGAGTATTCAAATACTTTACTAATTCTATTTTCTTCACCTATAGTATAGGCAGAATAAATGTTTTTAGTGAGTAAATCATATTCATTCGAGATACTTATTTGATGCAAGCAGTCGATCAAGCAGTTAAGCTGTTCATATCCAGAGAGATTCTCTATTTTTAATAATCGTTTTTTTATTTGCTTACTTAAACCACCCCTCAACCAGATACCACTTTTTGATGTAGATAACAAAGTTTTAATTTTAGAGATTTCAGGAAGATCGAGAAAAGTTTGGCCAAACATGTCTTCATTAAATTGAACTACAATTGCTTTACCCTTGATGTGGTTGTTTCTCTTTTTGAACCAATGTGGTAAGTTTTTCCCAAGTAAATAAATATCATTCCTATTGAACTCTCCAATGTAATCACCTATAAAAACAGATCCCTCACACCTCTGTAATACTAACTCGATGGCTTCATGTTGGTGCCACGGGGTCTCAAATAATGGTGTTTTATATGTCCTTGATACAAAAGAAGATCCTTCCGATAAGGGAAGCTTTTGAACTAATGGTTTCATCTGCTATATTCTTATATTATTTCGAGTTTGTTCCAAATATAAGAAAATACCATATAACTTTAATAAGATAAAGGTTGATTCTGTTGTATAATACGCCCAATTTTGGATAATTAAAACAATGTTGAAAAAATCATTCATATTGCTCTTAAAAGAATATTAAAAAAAAGGCTTCATTTATATAATTACAAACTGATGCTTTTTGAAAGTGTATTAACTCAATAAACAAAAAAAAATGATTAAACTTTCTAATCTAACAAGAATTAAATCGCAAAAAGCAGTTTTGGGCTTAGTTGTGTGCCGTACTTTTAATTCCTTTTTAATAGTCATATTTCTTCTGCCATTATTTGGATATTCCACAAAAATTGAAAACTCCTCAATACTTAAAGATAATCGTATTACCCAAAAGTTTTCAGTTAACGGAAAAGTTAATGATGAAAATGGCATTCCACTGCCTGGGGCAAGTATAGTAGAAATTGGAACAAGCAATGGTGTCGTTACTGATTTTCAGGGAAATTTCTCATTGAACGTTAGTTCGATAAATACCAGGATCTCAATTTCTTATGTAGGCTTCGAAACTCAGGAGAAAATTGTTGATTTGAATAATTTGATGATTATTAACCTATCTCCTGCCTCTGAGCAGCTTAGTGAAGTGGTTGTAATTGGGTACGGCATTTCGAGAAGGAAAGACCTTACCGGTGCTGTTGACTTAGTCAAGGCGGAAGATTTCAATAAAGGACAAACGACTTCAATACAGCAATTGGTTCAGTGGAAAATGGCAGGCGTGTCGGTTACTACTGATGGTGGAGCCCCAGGAACCGGCGCCAATATTCTAATAAGGGGAGTTGGTTCCTTGAACTTAACTTCTAATCCTCTATATGTGGTGGACGGGTTGCCTTTGGATGTACGGGAATCCATTGATACTGAAAGTGAGTCAGGCGGAGTGAGTCATAGGGGAGTCAGAAACCCTTTGAATTTGATAAACCCAAATGACATTGAGTCAATAACTGTACTTAAAGATGCATCGGCTACTGCCATATATGGTTCAAGGGCTGCAAATGGTGTGATTGTAATTACCACCAAAAGCGGGGCTGCTGGAGCCGACAAGCTAAGCTTCACTTTTAATTCAAAGGCCACCTCTTTTATTCCGACAGAATTTCTTGACATCCTAAATGCTGATGAGATAAAAAAAATTATTAATACAACGGGTAATCCAGTGCTTATGAATCAACTTGGAAATAGAAATACAGATTGGCAGGGCGTTATTTATAATACTTCATTTGGCACCGACAATGCACTAAGTGCTAATGGCAATATATTAGGTACGCCAATGAGGGTTTCTTTTGGATACACTAATCAAGATGGAATTTTACAAGGAGATAATTTTGAAAGACTCACTGCTTCTCTCAGTTTATCACCAAAATTTCTTGATAATTCATTGCGAATGAACCTAAAAGGGAGGCTAATGAACACTAAAAATAGATTTGCAAATCAGGCTGCTATTTTTGAGTCTGCTCGGTTTAACCCAACATTACCTGTTTTTGATCCGAATAGTCCATTTGGGTATACAACCTATCTAAATGAAGATGGTACTTTACAGAGGCCCTTGACCCCTTCAAATCCTCAAGCCCTGTTGGATTTGGTTTCAAATAATTCAACCGTTAAAAGATACGTAGGTAGTATAAAGGCAGATTATTATCTCCCCTTTCTTAAAGGAATGACGGCTACCGTTAATACTGGATTTGATATTGTAGATAGTGATGGATCAAAAATCACAGATCCGTCGGCACCAACAACAAGTGAAAAATTTAACGGAATTCAAACGGTTTATAACAATGGTACCACGAATTTGTTATTTGATGCCTACCTGAATTATTCTGGAAAGTTACTGAAGAATAATGTAAATGTTACCACCGGATATTCCTATCAATCATTTGAAACAGAAGATGCATTTATGAGATCTGATTCATTTCTTGATGATCAAAATAACGTAGATCCTAATGCCACTATTTTAGCTGGTTTTGAAGATCAATTTGAAAGTACTCTTCTGTCTTATTTTGGTAGATTGAACTATGACATTAATGGCAAGTACCTTTTGACTGCAACTTTGAGAGCTGATGCATCTTCAAAGCTAAATCCTGACGATAGATGGGGTTATTTTCCTTCCTTGGCCTTAGCTTGGAATCTAAGTGAGGAGAAATTTATGAAAGATGGTTTCTTTGATGCATTAAAACTGAGAATTGGATATGGTGAAGTGGGGAATGTTAACGGACTTCAAGATTATACTTTCCTCACTCGATATTTTCAGAGTAGTTCAAATGCTTCTTATCAGATTGGAGATGACTTCATAACGACATTCAGACCTGAACCAATCAATCAGAACCTGAGATGGGAAGTTGGTAGCACGCTAAATGTAGGCTTGGACTATAGTATTTTAAAGCAAAGGGTCTCCGGTAGCTTAAATGCTTATATAAAGAAAACTAATGACCTTATCGCCGAATCAATAGTTGATCCTTTGACCAATTTCGGTAATTCAATCGCAGCTAATATCGGGGATATGGAAAACAAAGGAATTGAATTCGACATTAATGGTGTATTAATTAGCAAATCAGACTTTCAATTGGAAATGGGCTTTAACTTCACTGTTAATAATAATGAAATCACCAAATTAAAAAACCCACAGGAGGTTGGGCCTATATCAGGAACTTTGGGTGATCGAGTGCAAAGACACGAGGTGGGACATGCACCATTTTCCTTCTACGTTTACAAACAAATTTATGATAAGAGCGGTAATCCAATAGAGGGGGCTTTTGAGGATCTGAATGGAGATGGTATAATTAATGGAGAAGACCGATATTTTTACAAGGATCCTTTTGCCAAAGCAATAATGGGTTTGACAATAAATTTAAATTATAAGAATTTCGACGTTAATCTTGTTTCAAGAGCAAATCTGGGAAATTATGTTTATAATAATAATGCCGCTTTGGGAAACTTTCAGGATTTAATTTCCAATGGTGCTGTTAAAAATGTGAACAGTAGTTTTCTTCAAACAGGCTTTCTAAATATTACTACTGAAAACCTGACAAGTGATTATTGGATTGAGAACGCTTCTTTTTTAAGACTTGATAATATTACATTAGGTTACACTTTTGACAAATTGTTCAATAATAGTGAGTTAAGGTTGTATGCAACTGGCGCAAACCTATTTGTTATTACCAACTATTCAGGAATTGACCCCGAAATATTTAATGGCATTGACAATAACTTTTATCCAAGACCTAAAACAGTTACCCTAGGATTAGACTTTAACTTTTAAAATCAACAGCTATGAAAATAAATTTCAAAATAATTATCTTATTGTTTGCCATAATGACAGTCTCCTGCCATAATGATTTAGATTTGGAGCCCATTTCTCCCAATGCGGTGACTGAATTAAATGTGTTCCAAAATGAAGAGTCTGCATTTCAGGCTCTTATAAAGCTATATCAGAGTTTTGCAACGAGCGGACAATTAGGAGGTGACGATTCGGCAACTCCACTAGGACCTGATATACCCGGCCTATTTGGTTCTGCAGTAAATTGGTCTGATTTTGTTTATTTAGCCAATTTTATGAATGATGTTTCTACTGATGTATCAATTGTTGCATGGACCACTCCCGGTATTCAGGATATTAGTATGATGACTTGGACTCCTCAAAATTTTTATTCTAACACTATGTACTTTAGATTATCTTCATCTATTTCTTTTTGTAATTCATTTATTGAAAAAGCAGAACTTCTTGAGGAAACAATGGAGGTCCTGTATTATAAGGCAGAGGCAAGATATCTGAGAGCTTTTGCATATTATCAAATGATGGATTTCTATGGAAATGTCCCCATCGTTACTCAGGTTTCCACTAAGCTTCCTTCACAGAATTCAAGAGCCGAAGTGTTCGATTTTGTAGAAAATGAATTGCTTGAAATTCAAAATTTACTAAAAGATTCTGGAACTAATGATTACGGAAGAGTTGACCAGGTCGCCGCATGGGCACTATTATCAAGGTTATATCTGAATGCCGAAGTATTTGCAGGAAAAAGCATGTATAACGATGCTGTCATTTATTCTAAGTTGGCAATAAACAGCACATATTCTTTGAATACAAACGATGCGAATGGTAATGGAACTGCATATGATGAGTTGTTTTTAGCTGATAATAATTCAAATGGGGCGCAAAATGAATTTATACAGACTGCAAACTATGATGGATTGAAAACAGCATACTGGGGTGGAGCTACCAATTTAGTACACGGCCATTTAGGAGGTTCGATTGATCCTGCGCTATACGGTGTCAATGGTGGTTGGTCGGGATTTAGGACCACTAAGGGGTTTGTGGGCAAATTTGACTATGCAGCGACAGATTTTAATAGCGAAGGAGAGCCAATTGCATGGAAAGACCCGAGGGAATGTTTTATGTGGATGGACAAACTTTAGAAATAAATGACCCCCTGGCTTTTAGTCAAGGTTATTTAATGGCTAAATGGAGCAATCTTAACTCAGATGGTACACCTGGAAAGGATCAGGCGGGTAATTGGGTAGATACTGATGTGCCGCTCATTAGGCTGGCTGAAATGCATTTAAATTATGTGGAAGCTACCATAAGAGGAGGATCTGGTGATTTAGACACCGCCCTCCAGTTAATTAATGATCTTAGGCATAGAGCCGGAGCTCCTTTAATTTCAATTGCGGATCTTACTTTGGACTTCGTTCTTGACGAAAGAGCACGGGAACTTTACTTGGAAAGTAATAGAAGAACTGACTTGGTACGATATAATCGTTTTACAGGTGGCGAATACGTCTGGCCATTTAAAGGGGGGATTAGTTCTGGGTCTGGAGTGGGATCTCATAGAAATATCTTTCCTATTCCTTCAGAAGTACTTTTGGCCAATCCTAATTTAGTTCAAAATCCAAACTATTAATAAAATGAAAAAGGTTTATTCAATTATAATTTATTTATTGGTAATAATCAATCTTTCTTGCGAGAAAGAGGAATTCGAAAAAACCATACTAACCGATCCAAGTGAAGAATTAGTCTTTCAAAATAACTTTAAGACGAATTATTTACTCAACGTCGATAATATGTCCGAAGTTATAGAAACTTTAACTTGGAATCCAATTTCATTTGGAGGGAAAAATGTGATTGTCCATTACCGTGTTCAGGGGTCGGTCAATCATGATTTTAGCACTATAAATTATGAATCTGGAAGCATTAGCAACTCGGATTTAAACTTGACCGTCCGGAATCTATTTAATTTAGGTTTAGCAGCGGGTCTGGATGCGGATCCAAAAACTACTGATCCCAATGGAAACCCTAACAATACCGGAAACATATTCCTTAGAGTTGTTTCCTTTGTGGGGAACTTTGATGCGGTAAATGTTGTGAGAGAATATTCTGATGTTCAACAAATTAGTATTGAAATAGTTGAAATTCAATGTGAAGGTTCAGAGCTTTCTACATGGGGTTTTGTAGGTCCTTTTAATGGCTGGAACGTTAACAATCCTCCAGTCTATGCCTTATTGACTACGAATACGCCTAACGTATTTAAAGGAGTGGTTACTCTTGATAACCTAGGATTCAAAATTTCTGTGCTGGATGGATCTTTTTCTGTCAGTTATGCATATGGAGGTTCTAAAGGAGTATTGGTGAAGGATACCGGATTTGATCCATTAATCCCTACAATAGCAGGACATTTTCTGTTGACTGCGGATTTAGCTAATCTAACCTATACACTTGAAGCAACAAAAGCTTATGGAGTTATAGGTTCAGCTCCCCCTAATGACTGGAATGGTCCAAATCACAAGTTCGTGCCTAATGATTGTGAGACTGGGGTATATATTGCTCGTAATGTTCCAATGGTTGCAGGTGAGTTCTATATTAGGGCAAACGATGATTGGGCAGAATCCTATTCATTAGGGGAAACCGGAGAAGGTTCATTCCAGGTTAATCCAGGAATTGGAGCAGTGGGTATGCCTGTAAACGAGGATGGAAATTATGATATTATCATAAATTTCAATGATTCTACATATCAGTTGATTCTGATAAACTAACTCATATATGACCAACTTTGGAAAATGGGTATGGTGATTTAGTTTGAGTTAAACTTGACGGGATGAGTTGTCAATTATTTATCCATACTCTTTTCAATCAAATAATTAATAAATGGAATCTCAGATTTTATTAAACTAACCATCTATTTTATTGGATTAACATACAGTATATGAAAGTAATAAAAACTTTTATAGTGTGATAAATTATTAATATAAAAAAAATGAAAAAGAAAGAATTCGAAAACAGGCATTATATTATTGTTGGAGGTACCACTGGTTTAGGTTTAAGTGCTGCTTTAGCCTTGAAGGAAGCCGGTGCCAAGGTAATGGTCATTGGTAGAAATGACGAAAGTAGTAAAGACGCCTTGAATCTTTTGGGAAATGATCATCTTTCATTTACTGGAGATGCTACAATCGAATCGACTATTGATGAGGTCATTGATCTGTCTGACAAAAGATTTGGTAAAATCGATGGCCTATATCATGTGGCTGGCGGAAGTGGCAGAAAGTGGGGGGATGGACCCTTACACGAACTTTCGTTAGAAGGTTGGGATAGGACGTTACAGTTGAATTTAACCTCAATGATGTTGTCCAATAGAGGAATTATAAAATATTTTCTTAAAAAACAACAGCCAGGGGTAATTCTCAATATGGGATCTGTTTTAGGATATTCTCCTTCACCAAAACATTTTGTAACCCATGCTTATGCGGCGGCAAAAAGTGCGGTAATTGGGTATTCAAAGTCGATAGCTTCATATTATGCAAAAGATAATATTCGTATAAATGTAATAGCACCAAGTTTATATAGTACCCCCATGGCAGAAAGAGCTATGGGAGACGATGTTATTCAAAATTATCTTAGGACCAAGCAACCATTAGATGGTGGCAGATCTGGCTATCCCGAAGATATTGATTCTGCGGTTTTAATGTTTTTATCTCCAAAATCGAAATTTACTACGGGTCAGGTTTTGGCAGTGGATGGAGGCTGGACTATAAGTGAAGGGCAATCTTAACCAAGAATATTATGAAATTGTATTTAGGAATTGATATTGGAGGTACAAGAATAAAAACCGTTGTAATTAATGATAAACGAGAAATTATTGATAAAAATGAATGCTCCACCAATGATAATATTAATGACCCAACTTTGTGGAAGAACAAAGTTAAAAATATTATAACCGAAAAAACCAAAAAGTTCTCAAATGGAGATAAAAATAAGTTGATTTGCGGAATCTCTGCTCCAGGACTATCAAATAATGGTAACAAGGTTATTTGGCACATGCCTGAACGTTTAATAGGTATTGAAGGTTATGATTGGGGCAAAGAACTTGATAGAGAAATATGGGTGATTAATGATGCTCATTCTGCAACATTAGCAGAATATAATACTTTTTTCTCGAATGAATTCAAAAACATGATTTTATTGACTTTAGGAACTGGAGTTGGGGGCGGTATTATTATCAATGGAGGGCTTTATAAGGGACATTTAAATAGAGGAGGTCATTTTGGACATTTCACTCTTGATAGTAACGGGCCTATGACAATGACGAACTTACCTGGGAGCGTTGAATATGCCATAGGAGATTATTCAATAAAAGAAAGGACTCATGGGTTTTTTGATAATACCTATGATTTAGTAGAGGCATATAAAAAGAATGATCCTTTGGCGACCTATTGGTGGCTATCCTCCATAAATAAAATAGCCATTGGATTAGCATCGTTAATCAATATTCTTTCTCCAGAAATCATTGTAATTGGTGGTGGTATCGCTTCTGCAAAGGATTGTTTTTTTAAGCCTTTAAATGAATTCATGGAATTGTATGAATGGAAGCCCAAAAATAATCATGTAAAAATAACCAGTACCCGATTTGGAAACTATGCTGGTGCGGTGGGTGCGGCGTTATTTGCACAGGAAAATCATAAACATAAAATATAAATATGAGTTATATCAAACAGTACTTAAATAAGAGCAAAGAGATTATTGCACTTATAGAAAAACAAGAAGAAAAGATTAAGATTGTGTCAGAAATTATGGCTAAATCTATTTTAAATGGAAGAATGGTGCATCTTTTTGGCTCGGGACATAGCCGAATGATGGTAGAGGAAATGTGGCCGAGATATGGTTCGTACCCGGGTTTTAATCCAATTGTAGAGTTATCCTTGTCTTTCCATAACCTAGTTGTTGGTGCCAATGGTCAAAGACAAGCAATGTTTATTGAAAACGTAGAGGGGTTAGCAGAAAGAATTCTGAGAAATTTCGATATTATAGAAGAAGATACCGCACTTATTATATCATCTAGTGGTTGCAATATTGTGCCTATGGAGATGGCTGAATTATTTCAGAAAATGAAAGTAAAAGTAGTAGCAATCGTCAGTAGTAGGCATTTGGAAGGTAGTATTTCAAGGCATAAAGACGGTAGAAAATTGATTGATTTTGCTGATTTCGTTTTGGACACAGGTGCACCTTTGGGCGACTCTATGATAAAAATTGAAGGCTTGGAAACACCAGTTGCACCTGGATCTACTTTAGGTGGTGTCTTGTTGATTAATACTCTAAAAGCTGAAATTGCAAATATTTTGGTTCAAAACGGAAAAATTCCAAAAGTACTCAGTAGTTCCATAATGGTGGGGGAACAGAGAGCTAAAGAACTTTTTGAAAGTGCATATGATGAACATTCCCACCTAATTTCTAAACTTTATAAAAATGTAGGAAACCATGATAGACATATTTAGTACATCCATTAGAAAGAAATACTTAACAGATATTTTGGTTATAGGAAGTGGCAGTGCCGGATCGGTTGCGGCAATAGCAGCATCTATAGGAAAACATGAAGTTACAATTGTTGAGCGATATGGTTTTCCCGGCGGGTCATCCACACAAATGTTAGATACCTTTTATGGCTTTTTTACCCCATCAGAATCTTCTAAAAAAATTGTGGGAGGAATCCCTGATTTAGTTGTGGACAAGTTGAATGAGAGTGGTAATGTGTTTCTTAGACCAAACACCTATGGTGCTGGCACTGGAGTGAATTACAATCCAGAAAAACTGAAACAAGTATGGGACAATTTATTGACTAAAAAAAATATTCGGGTTTTATATCATTCTATTTTGGTTGGTGTAGAAAAAACAGCTGAAACTTCCAAAGCAATATTTTTTAATAAAGGAACCGGCTTTTTCCTAATAGAGGCTAAGCGTGTCATTGATGCTTCTGGTGATGCTGATTTTTGCTATTTTGCAGGAATAGACTATGAAAAAGCAGGTGAAATTGATCCAGTGCAAAGCATGACAACCTCTTTTAGGATGAGTAATGTGGATTTGGATGAATTTACAAAGGCTGGCGGAAAAGAAATGCTTAAAGATAGAATGACAGATGCAGTCAATCGGGGGACCTACCCATTACCTCGCAAAGAAGGTTCGGCGCATGAAATGTGCATGCCAAAGTGTATTTCCACTATTGCGGTTAAGGTTGTAAATCATGATGCCTTGGATGTAGAAAGTATTACCAAGGCGGAAATAGAAGGTAGAAGACAGGCTTTTATATTCGAAGATTTCTTCAGGGGGGAAATAGCAGGTTACCAAAATTCTAAAATAATTGGACTTTCACATCAAATTGGAGTTCGTGAAACTCGAAGGGTTTATGGTGAATATCGTTTATCAAAAGATGACTTTTTAAACGCCAGACAATTTGAAAATCAAATATTTCTTTGTGGGTCTCCAATAGAAGATCATCGAAAATCACTAGCTGGTGACTCAGAAACTTTTTGGGAATATGTGCCAAATGGTGGTGTATACGGTGTTCCTTATGGAACTATTGTTCCAAAAGGATCAACTAATACTTGGGTGGCAGGAAGATGTTTTTCTGCAACTCATGATGCTCATGCCTCATGCAGATCGATGGCCCAAACCATGTCAATGGGTCAAGCTGCTGGTTTCGCGGCACTTCAATCTTTAGAGACTGATTCAGATGCAGTAGGACTTAACGTTAATCAATTGAGAGATAAATTGGTAGAACATGGGGCGATTTTGGAATTACCAGATAACGAGGCGGATATTTCAAGGGATGGTTGGATAAATAATAGAGCTTAAATATGGCGAAAATATTTAGATCAATCCTTGGAGATGTTTCGATTGATAAGATGGGATTAACCTATTCTCATGAGCACATTATAATAGAAGACTGTTATGTAACTGTCGCAAATCCAGAGTTTCTATTGAATGATGTAGAGAAAGTTTCAGAAGAATTACGAGGCTTTTTTAAGGCGGGAGGTAGAACAATGATAGATACAATGCCAACCAATGCTGGACGAAACATTGTTAAGCTAGCTAAAATAAGTAGGAATACCGGAGTAAATATAATTGCTTCCACGGGTATACACTTAGAAATTTATTATCCGAATAAACATTGGAGATATGGGTATACTGAAGATCAATTAACCTCTCTTTTTGTAGATGATATTGAAAAGGGAATTGACATCTATGATTACAGCGGACCATTCGTTGAGCGTTCCAAAAACAAGGCAGGTATTATAAAACTCGCAACAGGCAGCGATCCTATTACTGCACATCAGGAAAAAATATTTCGAGCTGTAGTTAATGCCCATAAAATTACTGGAGCTCCGGTATTGACCCATACAAATTATGGGGAAAATGCGTTGGAACAGGCCCTGCTTTTCGAAAAATTGGGAGCAGATCTTGATCATGTCGTCCTATCGCATGTAGATAGGTTTCAAGATTTAGACTATCAAAAAAGGGTATTGGATACTGGTGTAAGAGTTGAGTATGATAGTGCATTCAGGTGGAAAAAAGATAGTAAAAACTGGACTTTTTTCTTTTTAAAGGAGCTTTTGCCGTTATATCCTAATCAAATAACCATTGGTATGGATATGGCGAAAAATGCATATTGGAAGAGTTATGGAGGTGAACCAGGGTTAAATTATTTGATAGAAACAATTCCATTATATTTAAACATGTATGACTTGGGAGAGTATATTCAAAAGCTATTTTACGACAATCCTCATAACTTATACGCTTTTTCACAAAAATTCAGTTTTTAAGAATGATTCATCGAAACCTGCCAAAAAGATATGTCTTAGCCCATAAAACCTTAATATTATTATCTTTTGCTGATAATGAGAATTGAATCTTTAAAACCCTTTGTTTTTTCTACACAAGCTAGGTTTTTTATCAAACCTTAAAAATTCAGTTTAGTTTTGTCTAACAGCAAAGAAAATCAAGACCATATTTCTTGGTGAAGATGAGAACTCCCACACGTTACTTGAATTTATTGACTACCATTCAAGGAAAATAGAAAACACGCACGCCGTTGGATCGATCAGGAATTATGCGGTTACTGTGGG
>CAKUWM010000008.1 GCA_934699305.1 uncultured Saprospiraceae bacterium
ATTGTGGCCATTCGGTGATAAGAAGTTCCAACCCGGATTGATTGATATCCACGGCTATCAACTTTTTGGCACCCCTTTCCAATGATTTACGCGCCATTATCTTGCCAATACCGGAACAAGCTCCTGTTATCAATACCACTTTATCCTGAAATATCATCTTTTGTTTTTTACCTCATTTATAAAAAATGTTCTAAATATAGAATGGTCGGGCAAGACCTATAATACCTCAACCATCAATGTCCTAAATGCCATAAATTGATCTCGAAAGCGGTCAATAGTTTGTTTTTGTAATTCAGTTGCATACTTTTCTTTATACAACTCATAGTCATCCATGTGCAACGCCTTATACTGAATAATAAAAGTGACTCCTTCTTCGCCTTCGGGCTTGAGCAATTTATAAAAATCGTATTTGACAAAGCATCCTGTTTTCATCACATCCGGGATATGACAGGTTTTCATCCATTGTACCCATGTCGTTTCGATTTCTGACTCGATTGTAACTGAAACATTATAGGAAATCATATCAATTCTTTATTATTAGCATATATTTTCAAAATAGAAATGTATCACAATGATGTTGTTTTAACTTCAAATATAATGCCGATTAATCTTTTAATGAGATCAAATTGCGATTTCACCTTTTATACATACTAATTTTAAATTACTGAAACTTTTAAAATCACAACAATTTTCAAATAAGGGTCTCAAATAAAATCATTTTGAAGCTTTGTGCGTTTGGGTAATTCAGATATATTTGCAGCGTGAAACACATGGGTGAATTAATAGAGAGTTTGAAAGACAACGGACGCATTTCCGGAAATGCTGTTCTGGTGCTTATTCTATTGTCCACCATAGGAATGAATATTGCCCATTCATCAATGGAAGTGCCTTCTGATATATCTTTTGGAATGTTTAATACAACACATTCCACTGATGAAGATGGGAGTCATCATCAGAATATAACTTCATCGCAGCAGTCGAAAGTCCAAAAGTCACCCATCAAAAGCACGATACAAGCGGTTTTTCAACCAATAGTTCAAGTATTAAATAACTTCAAGCATATTGGCCTAATCCAAGCTTATGCTTTGGATAATTTACCTTTCCGTTCGGCTCAACACGCATACCTATCTCTATTTTATTTGTTTTGAGTTCTATTTAAATAAGGAAACCGACTTCACTTTAAACCATTAGCAATCCTACTGTCTGATTGCGTTTTTTCATTTATCGAAATATAAATTTATTATCATGAAATGTCCTAATTGCGACGAAACTTTATTGATGACCCATAGAAATAATATTGAAATAGATTACTGTCCCAAGTGTCGTGGAGTGTGGCTCGATAAGGGAGAACTGGACAAGATGCTGGAAGTAGCTGCACAGCAAAGCGACCCAATGCCCAATTCTGAACATTATGATTCCGGGCGCGACTATCAGCGACATTCTTCAGAACATTATGATTCAAGGTCGGGGCACCAACGATATTCTTCTGACCATAAATATCATAAGCCACATAAACGAAAATCTTTCTTAGGAGAATTGTTCGATTTTGATTAAACAGGCAACCTAAGTAGCCATTTGCTCAAATAGTGTCCTTGGGACATCTCAACTATTTGTAGGCGTGAAGAGTGTGGCATACTTATTGCTCAAGAATAACACATATTATTAAAAACAAACAGAATTTATTCTACCATACATGGATGCAATCTTAACTTTCATGAGCCAATTGACAGATCCGGAATGGATTATGTTGAATGGAGGACTTTATATCGTCGTTCTAATCGTATTTATTGAGACGGGTTTCCCCTTTGGATTCTTTTTGCCGGGAGATTCATTATTGTTTATAGCAGGAATGGTAATAGCCAATGCGTTATCCCCATTTGCATTTCCTTTTGTCAACTTGATATATTGGATTCTTCTCATTGCCGGAGCGGGCACGCTGGGAAACTTTATCGGGTATTGGATAGGCCGACAGTCGGATGCGCTGTTACATAGGAAGAAAGATAGTTGGCTTATAAAGCGGAAATATTTGCTTCAGGCAAAAAACTTCTATGACAAAAATGGGGGTGGCGCTATTGTCATAGCTCGATTTTTCCCGATGATACGAACCTTTGCTCCCTTAGTAGCGGGTATTGTGAGGATGCATGCCGGCAAATTCTCGTTTTACAATGTATTAGGAAGCCTATTGTGGGTGATATCCATTGTGACAGCCGGATATTTATTAGGTGCCCGGGTGTGGGTACAAGAGAATCTGGATTTAATTATCCTTGGAATCGTTGTTATTACCACATTACCACTTGTAATTAAAGCAATTGCATCAAGAAAGCGGGTTGACAACGCGGCAGGGTAAGATTATTTTTCTTTTTTTCAATTAAATCAAAAACAAACATACATGGAATTATTGTTTCCTGATTTTGCCAGTCCAACGGTTTGGATTAGCTTACTAACACTGAGCTTTTTAGAAATAGTTCTTGGAATAGACAACATCATTTTTATATCTATTGTAGCGGGTAAGTTGCCCAAAAACCAGCAGCGAAAAGCACGAAATATCGGTCTTCTGCTTGCCATGGTTTTTAGGGTTGGATTATTGCTGTGTATCAGTTGGATTATAGGATTGAAAGACCCGGTATTGACGATTCCTTCCATTGCAGCGCTTGAAATAAGTGAGATATCTCTAAGCTATAAAGACTTGATATTGATAGCAGGAGGGATATTTTTAATCATAAAGAGCACAATGGAAATTCACCATAAATTTCAGAAAAAAGCCGATTCTGACACGAAAGTAGGGGTTGCTGTCGCCGGATTTGGTTCTGTTATATTGCAAATTGTATTAGTAGATGCTGTATTTTCTTTTGACTCTATTCTCACGGCAGTTGGATTGGTGGATAACGTGCTGATAATGATTATCGCCGTCATTGTTTCCATCGCCATCATGATGATGTTTGCCGGACCAGTAACCAGAATTATCAATGACCATCCGACATTACAGATGCTCGCTTTGACCTTCCTTATTGTAATAGGCGTTGTATTAGTCGCGAGTGGTATGCATCAAGAAGTAAGTAAAAGCATTATTTATTCTTGCTTAGGATTCTCTTTGCTTGTAGAAATGTTAAATATTCGACTTCGTAAAAATGTTGAAGGTACAGAGGGCGCATAGTTAACGCAGATTAAGCACTAATTCCACATTGCGCATTTGTCTAATGCAGAATGTGGAATTATTTATACTCCTCTCATTTTAATGTACTTGTATTGCAAATAATTTGCATTGTCAGTGATCCACCATTATTTATCCAAATTAGATATTTGTTATAGCCCAATTACACTTATTGGGTTTATTCCATGGGTCGTTCAACAGTAATACATTTCTTTCGACGAACATCGGGGTTGATCGCCTTCTCAGTTCAAAAAAATGATACGTCCAACAGCCAATAAAATTCCTTTATGTAGGGCAAGATACCTTCCTGCGATCGGTATCATCGTCCAATATGAGACCTACACCACTCACAAAACTTTTTTGGAAGGCTGAAACTTTTTTGTAGCTTTGTAGGTCACCTCTCCATTCTTAACAAATAAAGACGAATGCCTTAGTAGAACAAATATATTTGAGTTATACAAAATTTTAACATTCATTAAAAACAAGATTATGAAAAAGATGTACTTAAGTTTGTTTGTAGCATTAGGAAGCTCAATGTTGCTTAATGCACAAAATGTAAACATTCCCGATGCCAATTTTAAATCTTATTTAGTGGGGAATTCTGCCATCAATACCAATGGCGATACCGAAATACAAATGAGCGAAGCAGCTGCGTATTCAGGTGAGATTAATAGTAGTTTTTTGTTGATTACAGATTTAACGGGTATTGAAGCATTTACTGCTTTAACTGGCTTGAAGTGTCAATTCAATCAATTAACAACACTGAATATCTCAGCTAATACAGCTTTAACCTACTTGGATTGTGCCAACAATCAGTTAACCACATTGGACGTTTCAGTAAATACTTCATTGACGATCTTGAACTGCGACATCAATCAACTAACAACATTGGATGTCTCAGCCAATACAGCTTTGGCCATCTTGGATTGCAGCCACAACCATTTAACAACACTGGATGTTTCAGTCAATACCGCTTTAAAAAACTTGTTTTGTAGTGCTAATGAATTAACAACATTGGATGTTTCAGCAAATACCGTTTTAAAAAACCTCTATTGTGGTAAAAATCAATTAACAACATTGGATGTTTCTGCCAATACCGCTTTGACCAGCTTGTATTGCCGCTACAATCAATTAACAACATTGGATGTTTCTGCCAATACCGCTTTAACCGGCTTGTATTGTGATTATAATCAATTAACTACTTTAAATGTAAAGAATGGCAACAACACAAAAGTAAAATACTTTGAAGCAATATTTAACCCTAACCTCACTTGCATTCAAGTAGATGATGCTACTTACAGTACGAACAACTGGACGGACATAGATGCAACTGCAAGTTTCAGTGAAGACTGTAGTGCATCAGGTATTAACGAAAATTTTCCTTCATTGGCAACTTCCTTTTATCCAAACCCAACAAAGAATCAAATCTATTTTTCAGTTCAAACTAATGTACACCTGACTAATGTAACAGGACAAATTATTATGGACAGAAAAAACGTAAATACACTTGATATTTCTGCCCACCCAACAGGCATTTATTTTTTAATATTTACGGACAAAAAAGGTCAAGTAACTCAACGTAGCAAAATTGTGAAAGAATAACGGTGCATAATAATTGCCCCAAGTTGCGTTTAATACCGATTTGACTTTTAATATAGACCAATTGATGGAAAAGATATATTGGTCTATTTAAAAGTATCAGCGGTATTACGATTGTATAATATGGAGGTGGATGGCTTGTACTAAGGATGTCAGCGTGTTCGATTTCCAGTTTGTGTACTACAAATTTTCTTTTGATGAATGGATATGATTTGTATTGTAATGCGCTGTATAATTCCTGGAGGTCCCTGATCGGTTGGGAACATTTCCGGCTGATGACATTATTGTCGTGTTCGTCTTTTGCTTTAGTGATTATTGAATAATATGAATTTGGGTTAAAAAAAAGGTCACCTCTCGGTAACCCTCTTTTTATTCTATTGAATATCAGCTAACAATTAACCATTAGCAATTAACAATTATCCATTAGCAATTATCCATCACTACATTTTCACTACACGTGCTGTATATATTGAAGCTCCATCGTTGTACTGCACCACATAAACTCCTGCCGGAAGACTGCTCATATCAACGGTAATCTTACCTGTAGGGATACTAAGTGTGCGTACTCGCATACCGGTATAGTCGATGATGTCTATGACAGCCTGATCTCCTATGTCTCCTTTGACTATAATCGTCATATCTCCTGTAACCGGATTTGGAGTGGCATGTATTGTCTTGCCGTCATTGACGTTGATTGCGGCGATGCGACTGTAATTGGTCAACCCATTGGCTTCAACCATTGCGAGGCGATAGTAGTTGAGACCTATCACCGGCCGTGGATCTATGAGTGAATATGCTTCTTTGCCCAGATTAGATACTGTTCCAATCGGTGCAAAGTTCTTGCCGTCGATGCTGCGCTCTACGTCATATTGCTTCATATTGACTTCGTCTTTTACCTGCCAGTCAAGCAATACTTCTCCTCGCTTTACCTGCTGTGCCTGGAAAGAAAGTAACGTTAAAGGTAGTGCTGAAGAGTTGTTATTGTCAATTGTAAAGGTTAATCCGGCTCCACCAATGTCGGTTACTCTCATGTAATACACCGTATTGTTCCTTACTTCGATATCTCCATCCCACAATGGTAGCGTAAACATAAGATTTTCGGCAAATCCTGCAGCACCACCATTGGCACAAGCAACCGGAGACAAACTTCCACAAGTACCGGAGAATAAAGTCAACGCTACATCCATGGTAGAGGCGGGCGTCACGGTAAGATTAAGGACGGCATTGTTGTTGCCATTGGTGGTTATTTTATACCACACGTCTTTAGAGCTTGTATTTGAAGTGAAGCAGGTTCCATCGGGTATGGAACTGAGTGACGTTCCTGCCGATGTCTGAACTCCCGGATTGATATAATCTGTCACTGGATCAGTAGATATATTGATTGCTCCGGAACACTCATTATTCGTTATTACATTGATCGTATAGTCTTCTCCTTGACCCCATTCGGTATTATTACAAGGAGGCGCCACTGCATTATATTTTTTCATAACTCGCATCCCCGTCAATCCCGGCAAAGCTGTGGTTGGGACAGCTATTGTACCGGTGGACACTTTACTATCTGTGCCGGTTGAATTAACAATGTCAGATAATGAATACATTTCATTAGAACCATTGGAGTTATCAAAGGTACCATCTTGATTCCAGTCTATGTAAGCAACTATTTTATTAGTATAAGAGCCATCCGTATTTCCTTTTACCTGAATAGTATAGGATAGACCGGAAGCCACATTGGCTACCATGTTGGTAAAGTCTTCCAAAGCCGGAGTTCCATTAACAATGGCATCGGTTGTGTTGTTGATTTCATTTAGCACGACAGAGGTAATAGGTTCTACCCCATAAGGGAATGTTACATTGCAATAATTGCACGTATTAGTTGGCTTCACAGTCACTGATACCACATTGGATACATCAGAAGAACTGTTGTTGGTACATTCAACATAGTACCGAAAACTTGTTGTCATGGTAACAGTCGCCGAATAGGTATCCGAACTGTTATTCAAATCAGTCCAGGTCGTACCCCCATCAGTCGATGCCTGCCAAGTGCGAATTAACCCAAGGGAAGGTATTGATTGTCCTATAACACTTAAGTTAACTGTTGCTCCGGAACATACAAGTGTCTTGTCAATGCTGATACTTCCTGCTTCTGCCCCCAAACAAGGTGCCAGAGCCGTTGTAAAATCAATAACATTACTGTTAACACTATATCCATTTGCTCCGCAATTCTGTCTCACCACATAGGAATATTGGGTATTACCGCTTAGGCCGGAAAGGGTTTTGGTATTTACATTAGCAGCCGTTACGACGGTGTTGTTTACATTGCCCGCATTGGCTCCGGATCCCGGAGTGCCAAAGGTTGCCTTTGGTCCGTATTCAATGATGAAATTGCCGGTAGCAAAAGACCAGTTGGCGTCTGCTGAAAAATAGGTAATATTCGTCGCGGCTGTTGCCGTCGGAACAGAGCAGTTTGAATTTTGGATGGTGATATTTACGTCGTTGATATCCAAAAATACATTATTAGATGCTTTTACCATAATTCTTCCCTGTGTGGTATTATAGTTAGGTACAGTAACCACCGTCGTACCATTATTGGTCACACCTGAAGCCAATAATACCGGAAATGTATTGCCTCCGTCACCGGAGAAGAAAATATCAACATTGGAGCAGTTGATAGGGCTGTTGGTAGTGCCGGCTACATCCCATGTTATTGTCACATTATTTGGGGATTGCCATGTAGTAGCTGTATTTTGGGAAGTAATTTTAAATGGTCCTGCTGTACCATTTACAGTAATGGTTATATCATCACTTGCTGACGCCCCACCCCCGGCATGATTGTCGCGGACAGTCAACCTAAATTTCATAGTCCGGGCAACGGATGGGATCACTTCCCAAGTCCATTGAGTTTGTCCTGTTAAGATAGTAGAGATATTAGGGAAATATCTTTTTGGTGAAGCAGTTGGTAAGACCGATCGAAACACGGGTCCTTTGGTGTTGGTAGCCAGTGGCGGCTGAGTTGCACCGGTCCCTACCTCATTATCCATTTGTTCCCAGCAATAGGTTACGTTGTCTCCTTCCGGGTCACTCGCCGTGCCGGTAAGGACAAAGGGTGTACTTTTCGGGATGGTGAAACTACCGCCACCACCTGCTGTCGGAGGTTGATTATTAGTAGCCGTTTTTACGGCACAAGTAGATTGACCCGTCGTGACGTTTCGCCACATTTCCTGGATGCTGATGGCTTGAAAATAGTCGTCGCTATGTGCCTGCACATTCTGGCTACCGCAGATACCTGCATAGCTCATTATGGTCGAACCACTACCCGGTTCCACAGCAGTAGCATCATTACGGTTCCCGCCACAGCTGCTTTCCGTACCATTGAATGTATGATTGGCTCCATATTGATGCCCCATTTCATGCGCCACATAGTCAATATAAAAAGCATCACCTATAGGCGCACCAAGGCCGGTTACTCCGCCTGCTTTATAAGTAGTACACGGGGCATTAAGGTAAGCAACACCTCCTCCTCCCGTACTAAATACGTGTCCAATGTCATAATTGCTACTACCAATAACGTTATCACAGGTTGTTTGATTTTCGTCCAACATTGTTCCACCATCATTATTTGTATAAGGGTCTGAAGAGCTATTTAGATAAATGATGGAAGTGTTGTTGGCAACAATGACCATAGTAACAGCGAGGTCTCTCTCATATAGACCATTGACTCGGGTCATGGCGACGTTCATTTCAGAAAGAACAGCTGCTTTCTTTACGGCATCTGTAGCGCTGCCGGGAATACCTTGGTTGTTGAGGTGATATTGGGCGTATTCGCCGGTACATGCGAGGGCAAGTCTGAAAGTCCTCAGTTGGCCATCATTGGCATTGGCATTAGCGGCCCTAAGTTCCAGTGCGTCAAATCCCTTCCCTTCTGTACCGCAAACCCAATCTATATCTCGATGATAATTATTCCTATCATATTGAATATATGTCTCTTTGTCCTTGGTATATGGATCGATATACACCGTCGGATGTTGTGCCGAAAGAATCATGGCGTGTATCCCGGTGTAGGGAGAATAGCTGATTCTTGCGGTTGCCGTCGGATCATCTATGCCCTGACCAAGATAAGATCTAATGTCAGGGTATTTCTCCTGTAAGCCCTTTGCAAATATAGGCGCTTCATATAGACGAAACCTTTGCAACTTTCCCTGATAACCCGGCAAAAGAATAACAACCTCAGAAAAGGCCGTAAATCGTGCCGGAGCCTGTTGTAAATCTGTTTTAAAGCGATTCAGATCTAAATGATATAATTCGTACAACTCCGGCATCGCGACGCGCACTTCCTTGGCTTGGAGCCGCACATCGTTTTCCGTAATGCTTTGCCACAGTGAATTTTGAGCATACAAATTTTGAATTCCAAACAATAAAATGGAACAAATAATAAAAAAACAAATTTTAGACTTCATAAAATGAATGGTTTCAACAAAAAATAACAATTGATATGGTAATATTTTAAAAGGGAGGTAAATAAATTTCTTAATAGATGGCAAAGGTAATATTTTTCGAACATTTTGAATGAAAATGATAAAAATCTAATTATTTGCAGTAAAACAATTATTTAATCATTGTATATTACAAATCAGCTTATTATAACAATCTCTACGTAAGTAAAAGGGTTATTTTTCTCTTGCTTTAGCTGCCCCAAAGGTCATAAAGCTATATACAGGATCGTTCATATCCATCACCCTGACGCTCATACATATTCACCGGATCAAATCCGATGTTATTTAGAAGGAATAGCCGACATTTCAAAGACTAATTCTCCGCCGCCTTGAATCATCGAATGGGTAATATATCGCTCTTTCCAGGGATATCCCTGCCATGTCACACTTTTGACATAAACGTTCTTAGGGCTTTGGTTTTTAGTACGGACAGCAAACGTTTTCCCATTTTCAAGGAGTATAGATGCACTTTCCACGAGTGGGCTTCCCAGCATATACTGATCAGAACCCGGACAGACCGGATAGAATCCGAGAGAAGAAAATAGATACCAGGCACTCATCTGGCCACAATCGTCATTACCACTCAAGCCATCCGGTCCATTTCGGTATTGATTGTTTAAAATCATCCGAACTTTTTCCTGTGTCTTCCAGGGGCTATCTGTCCAATTATACAGATATGCGACGTGATGGGAAGGCTCGTTGCCATGAACATAAGAGCCAATGATACCTTCGCGCGTGATATCCTCTGTCTTTTCAAAATATTTGTCCGGCAAGTGTTTGTCAAATAAATTGTCGAGATACTTTTCAAATTTCACCTTTCCGCCCAAAAGCATTACCAATGCCGGCACGTCGTGTGGTACATACAAGCTGTAATTCAATGCATTTCCCTCTATAAAACCTTGTCCGTGAGTATCCATAGGGTCGAAGTCTTTTTTGAACGAACCATCTGATATGCGAGGACGCATAAAGCCGGTCTGTGGGTCAAAGACCTTGCTAAAGTTGCGTGAGCGATCTGAAAACTCTTTCATGATATCGTAGCGATCCACAGCTTTTGCCAAGGTCATGATACACCAGTCGTCGTAGGCATATTCAAGGACTTTGGACACCGAAGAAGAAGATTTGTCTTCGGAGATATATCCCTTATCCATATATTCACCTAAGCCGTCATATTTCCTGTTTTTTGCTGTCTTAACACAAGCATCAAGCACTTCATTGATATTTCCCTTGTACACGCCCTTTGCTACTGCATCGGCAATGACTGATACGCTATGATAGCCTATCATACACCAGTTTTCATTGGCATAGTGACTCCACACCGGAAGCATGTGCATAGCGCTCTGCTGATAATGCGCCACCATAGAACGAATCATATCCTGATTGCGCGTCGGTTGGACTATATTAAACCAAGGGTGCAATGCACGATAAGTATCCCACAACGAGAAAATGGTATAGTTTTTAAATCCTTTTGCTTGATAAATATTCTGATCTAACCCTCTGTACTTACCATCACCGTCCTGATACATGATGGGCGACAAGTATGTGTGGTATAATGCGGTATAGAAGTTGACCTTATCGGCTTCACTTCCCGACATGCTTAATTTATTGAGTTCTTTTTCCCATTTGCTACGGGCCTCCGACTTGACTTGATCAAAGGATTTACCCGAGGATTCGCTGCCGAGGTTGTATAGTGCACCACTCGTACTCACCGGAGATAGTGCCATCTGGACTTCTATGGATTCATCCTTTACCATATCAAAGTCAAAATACATTCTAAGTTTTTTTCCTGCCAACTCAGGGAAATCGTTTGTCTGGTCAAATTTTCTCCAAAAGCCCCGATACACCTGAGGTCCATCATAGTTGACACAACCATAACTTTTAAATGGCTTGGAAAACCGCATGGCGAAATAAACCAGTCTGGTTCGTGCCCATCCATTGGTTTGGCGGTATCCTACGACTGTATAGTCATCCACTACTTGTACAAATGTCCAGACATTCTTTTCATCATAATTGTAAATTCCATGCATTAAATCAAGAATAATGTGCGATGGGCCTCCCTGATGAAAGGTGTAGCGGTGCACACCGACCCTCTCCGTAGTCGTCATTTCAGCCGTTATCGGACCTTTGTCCAACTTCACCTTATAATAGCCGGGCTGAGCCACTTCATTAGCGTGTGAATATGTTGAGCGGTATCCGCTTTGTGGATGGGTCGCTGTTCCGGGATTTAGGTAAAGCTTGCCCTGGATAGGCATAATAAGAAAGTCTCCCAAATCGGAATGCCCTGTGCCACTAAAATGGGTATGGCTAAAGCCCACTATGGTCTTATCATCATACTGATATCCTGCACAATAACGATATACATCCGGATTGTATTTGCCATTAACCTCGTACGGGATGGTGTCCGTATCCGGACTTAGTTGAACCATCCCAAAAGGCACTGTTGCTCCCGGATAGACATGTCCCATGCGCTGTGTTCCAATCAGCGGATTGACATAATCAAATGCGGATTTCTCCTGACTTTTGGCAAAAAAAGGAAGGCAAATCAAAAAAACAATCACATATCGCATGCTAAAAACATCTGGTTATAGTGGCTAAGATACACAAATCAATAATTTTGAAAAAAACAAAAAACGAAACAAGATGATAGAATGAATGATCAAATAAATCCGATTTCAGCAATACAGGTTTTAAAATACCATATAGTGCTGATTATGAGGGCCAACCCGATGTGCGAATCTTTTCAATGATTTTATTAAACCATTGATTGTACGCAAAGCTAATAACATCAAGGATTCTGGACGATTTTACCATTATTTTTGTCTATTAACCCTCAAATGTGGAACTTGGGATAAACTGTGTAAGGGAGTCACAACAAGCAGAGTTCTTTTGTCAAACCCAATTTTCATCGGTCATCCTATTGTCTAAACTACATACCCATATAATCAAAGAAAGGCTGATTACTAAGCCATTCTTCGCAAAAAATAACCGTTAGTATAGAAAAGAATCATTACAAAATAGGTAGATTTGTGACATGGCTTTCCAAAGTGTTTCGATAGACCAATTCCTTCAGCTTTCTCTCCGGCATCCGGTTTTTGACGTACGGAGCCCTTCTGAATATGAGCACGCACACATTCCGGGAGCATTTTCATTACCATTGTTTGACGATGACGAAAGGCGTGTTGTCGGCACGACATATAAGCAAAGAAGCAGAGAAGACGCCATCAAAATCGGATTGGATTATTTCGGCCCAAAGATGCATCCCATGGTTGTCACCGTAGAAGAACGCCTTAAATCGGGCGACTCGAAGGTGGCATTAGTCCATTGTTGGCGTGGAGGTATGCGTAGCGCAGCAGTGGCATGGCTGCTTGATATGTACGGCTTCGAAGTCGTATTATTAGAAGGTGGATATAAAAACTATCGCCGTTGGGTTTTAGACCGTTTTGCCTTTTCTTATTCAATACGAATATTGGGCGGTTTCACCGGAAGCGGAAAGACTGAGATTCTACACAAACTGCAACAACTGGGACAGCCGATAATTGACCTTGAAGGGTTGGCTCACCACAAAGGCTCTTCTTTCGGCGCATTGGGGCAGCCGCCACAACCGGGTAATGAGATGTTTGAAAACAGGCTCGCTATGGAGCTGGATCGGTATAACAAACTATTTCCGGGTCAACCAGTATGGTTAGAAAGTGAAAGTAGCCGCATCGGTTGTATCAACATCAACCATACTTTTTTCCAACAGATGACGTCGGGCGAATATATCCGAATACGGATACCTCGTGAAGAAAGATTGAAAAAAATTGTAGCGGAATATGGCTCTTTTGACAAAGAGACTTTGATAGCAGCTGTCTTACGTATTAAAAAAAGACTCGGCGGCTTAGAAACTCAAAATACGATAGGCTTTATCAATCAGGGAGACATCGCCGCAGCATTTGAAATACTTTTGGCCTATTATGACCGATTTTACGAGAAAAGTGAAATCTTCAATCCACCGACCCTCTCCATCGAACTGCCCGATACCAATGCCGATACCAATGCTCAAACCATTCTTAAAACTCTAGAAAAAACATTAACGTAATCCATACTTCAACATCACATAAATCATTCATTACATGGACTTAATAATATGGTAGAAGAAAAAAAGTTGACCCAATATTCTCATGGTGGCGGTTGTGGGTGTAAGATTGCGCCACAAGTGTTGGAGGACATCCTGAAGAGCAACGCGGCTTTTACGCACTTTGACAACCTCCTCGTGGGCAATGAAGGACGGGACGACGCCGCAGTATATCAGCTCAATGACAACCAATGTTTGATTGCCACCACCGATTTTTTTACCCCAATTGTAGATGACCCCTATATCTTTGGTCAGGTGGCGGCAGCTAACGCCTTAAGTGACGTATATGCCATGGGTGGGCGTCCTATTTTAGCTCTCGCCATCCTCGGCTGGCCAATCAACAAACTATCTGTTGAAGTGGCACAGCAAGTGATGGAAGGAGGTCGAAGTATTTGCCATGAAGCAGGTGTGCCGGTTGCAGGAGGGCATAGCATTGATTCCCCTGAACCAATCTTTGGACTTGCCGTCAATGGGTTGGTGGAAAGGAGACATCTAAAGCAGAACAATGGAGCAAAGGAAGGAGACTTCTTACTTCTTACTAAGCCGATAGGTGTCGGTATATACGCTACGGCAACCAAGAGAAAGGTAATTGAGCCGCAAGACTTAACCTCCTTTTATCAGCAACTTACACAAGTCAATAAAATAGGGGAGTTATTGGGTCATCTTGAAGTGGTTCACGCAATTACCGATGTGACGGGCTTTGGGCTGGGCGGGCATCTGGTTGAAATGGCAGCAGGTTCAGGGCTGTCGGCCGAACTAAAATATGATGCTATACCAAAATTAAACGTGAAAAAATATCTTGCCGACAACGTCTTTCCCGATGCGACCTATCGCAATTGGAATGGTTATGGAGATAAAATAGACCTTGCTTCCTCCGTCAATGCCTTAGAAGCATTTCAATTGTTACCTGACCCCCAGACCAATGGCGGACTGTTGATTGCTGTATCTCCCGAAGGTCTAATCGAAGTGCAGCGGCTATTAGCAAATAATGGGTACGAAGCCTTTCTGGAACCCATAGGTCGCTTTATTCAGGGAAGTGATAAACAAGTGGTGGTTATTTAACCCAAATTAGACGAATACGGAATCGATTCATACATCGGGATTAACCTCATAATCAGCGCTCTGCAGTTTTAGAAGGCTACATTGCTGAAACCGGGACAAACAAGACTATTGCCATTTTTAAAATAACACCCTGTATATTATAAATATTCTAATTTTGAAACGATAGTAGTTAAATATTTTCCAAACAACATCGGTCAATCATTAAAGTATTTCTAAATGCTATTGCATCAAAGTATGCACATGCTTCCAAATTTCCTCATGCAGAGCTTCCTGAGAAAGAGTACCATCGACAATGACAATATGTTCCCCTTCACCGGCGACTTCAAAGGCTTTTAAGTATTCTTCGTGCGTACGCTTGAGCTTTGTGGGATTTTCATAAATATCCAAGCTGTCTCTTGTCTTTATCAACCTTTGGTAACAAATCTCCGGATCTATATTGATATAAAAGGTAATGTCGGCTTTCAGATAGCTTTTACACAAGTTGTTGGTCTGAATAAGCCAGGATAGTGGCAAATATTCACCTTGAAAGGCATAAGTAGAGAAATAATACCGGCTCGCTATAATATTATGTCCTTCTTCCAGAATAGCCAACATACCGGTATCGGGATGCGTGATGTGGTCCAATCTGTCGGCTAAATATAGGGCTGCTATGACGGCAGGATCCGCATTTACTTTGCCGTTCATAATACTTCGGATCATTTTACCTATTTCGCCATCTGTCGGTTCATGGGTAGTGACTGCTGTTTGGCCAAGGTGTAAGAAAGCCTTATAAAGCAATTCAATTTGGGTGGATTTGCCGCTTCCATCTATACCTTCAATGACAATAAACAAGGGCTTGGACATATTTTTATTAATTAACATGGAAAAACATGGTATAACACAAGAGTATCGGAATATTTCATAAATTTGAATTCAAAATAATTCCGAATACCGTCAATTTAACACAACAATTGGGCACAAACATAAGAAATATTGAACTTACTATTGAAATAAATGGTCGTCTCTGTCGGGCGGATTTAAGTCATCCGATAGACTTGTCTATGCCGCTACATAGTGGCTACCCTCAGGTTAATTGCTTTGAAGCGCCCTATTTCTATGCGAGTCCTTTGAGGGCCGGCGATTTTGTAGGAAGTACTGCTCAAGGAAGTCCGGTCAATTTTTTCAATATCAACATCAATCCACACGGCAATGGTACCCATACCGAATGTGTCGGACATATCGCTACAGAGCCTTATTATATCAATAGTTGTTATCAACCACGCTTTCACCTTAGCCAACTAATCAGTATCTTTCCTCAACTGATGGACGATGGCGACAAAGTCATCCATACTGCACACCTGGAGTCATTGTGGGAGCCTGCAGGTGAAGAGGCATTGATAATACGCACCTTGCCCAATGGTGATGAAAAAAAGAACAAGGACTACAGCAATACCAATCCGCCATATCTGAGTGCCGACGCCATTCAATATATCGTTGACAGGGGCATCCGGCATTTATTGATAGACCTGCCCAGTGTAGATCGGGAGAAAGATGATGGAAAATTGAGCGCCCACAAAGCGTTTTGGAATTATCCCGGGGAGGAGGTCAGACAGGATGCCACTATTACTGAATTAATATTTGTTGAAAATTCTGTTCAGGATGGATTATATTTATTAAATTTACAATTGCTAAATTTGCAGTTGGATGTTTCTCCAAGTCGCCCATTGTTGTATAAACTGATGTAAATGTCTTTTACCTACGTATCGGACCGCTCTATATTTGATCGATTTATAACGATTGAAACCGGCTCTTACCGGGAGATTATCCATTTTTACGAGGATTATAGAGAAAATATCAATAGACTTGAAGTACAACAAAGGTATGAGGTGTATGTATCTTATATTGAAGCCTTATTTGAAATGGGCAAATACGCTGAAGTCCTCCTTTATGTTGACGATGCCATCGAAACAGCCATTGAATCCGACTATTCGAGGTTGCTGGGTGTAGATATTTACTTTAATTTATTGATGAAAAAAGCCGTTGCCTTGTACCAAACAGGCAATTATGACGATTCATTTCAGATAACAACTCAATTGCTTTCTATGAATCCCGAAGAACCCAATGTAAAGTTTTTTTTCAAAGAAGCCCTGATGCATCGTTATAGAAGGCTGGTCCTCCCGACGCGCGTATTCTTTATTGCAGGAGTCATAACGACGATGCTGATTATGGCATTTGAAGTGCTTGTCATTATACCATTTTACAACGAATTCATCGACCTTGTGTCGCGTATCCGCAATATTTTGTTTTTGTTTTCTATCCTTATCTTTATTTCCGGAGAAGCTTCCCGCTTTCTGATGATGGAAGGACAGGTCTTCCTTCAAGTCAAATACTTAAAAAATCAAAAAAAGAGTGCAAATAAGCAAGTAATCTCCGGCAAAACCGAAAAAAAGCAGCAATAAATAGACACACCGTCAGACAGAGTTTTAACCTATATTCCGCATTAGACAAAGCCGGAATGTAGGATATGGGAACAAACTCAACAATTTAGTTATCAATGCTTAAAACAAAAAGAGGTCAGGACTACAGCGCCCCGACCTCTTTTTTTAATAATTAAAATCGCTATTATTGTTTGCTTGCAGTTGTTGATTTGGTTGCGCCTGCGTTAGCTTGTTTTTTAGCACTTTTGGCCTCTTTCTGGTCAAATTTTTTGTGATCTTTAAGACCTTTAAGCTCCGGCTTAGAAAGGCTGCCATCTTTATTGGTATCTAAGTTCTCAAAGTTTTTGATGACGATATCCAACTTACTGTTAGTGGCCTCTTCTTTTGTAATCTTACCATCTTTATTTGCATCTAATTTTGCAAATAGTGACTGTGCCTGAGGCTTAGTAGTTTCAGTCTTTGCCGGAGTAGCCTTCGGTTGGTTGGGGGCTGCGCCTCTTCTCACCGGTCCTTGAGATTGAGCATTGATTCCGTTGTATGCAAAGAAGAAAAGGACGAATGAAGCCACTTTAATTAGATTTTTCATGATCTACATTTTTTAATGATTTTAAAAAAATATTGTTAGTGTCAATTGACGTTGGATAACGCTACAAAGGTGAAACAAATTTTGTTTAGATTTCCTAATGATACGTTATTTTCCGGATAGATTTTAATGCGTCGATAGCAAGAGATAATAATGTGTCCATTTCCTCCAACAAATGGTATTATAGCCCTTTGCCCTTATCATCCTTTATTGTAACGATAGGCAAAAGCGTATTGTATTCCCATTGTCAGCTAAATAATAAAATAATAGCTCTACAAAATTACGGAAACATATTTTTTGCCAATTTATACTCTTTAGCTTGAAACTTTAACTTCATTTTCTCCATTTATACTGTTTAAAAAGCATCATTATGAGATTAAAAGACAAAGTTGCAATTATCACCGGAGCAGCCTCGGGCATGGGCGAAGCTATGGCATACACCTTTGCCAATCAAGGAGCCAAAGTCGTTGCCACAGATATTCAAACAGAAAAATTATTTACCATCGTAAACAGAATAAATTCCACCGGAGGCGAAGCACTTGGGATAGAACACGATGTTTCCAGCAGAAGTGATTGGTTTGACCGGGTTATTCCAAACACCTTTTCAACATTTGGGCGAATAGATATCCTAATTAACAATGCAGGAATATCGATAGCAACACCTTTTGAAAATCAAACCGAAGAGGTATGGAACAAGGGATATCACATTAATCTCAATAGTGTGATGTTGGGGATGCAAGCCGTATTACCTTACATGAAGGACAAAGGAGGAAGTATAGTCAATGTATCTTCAATTGCTGCGTTGACGGGCATGGCCGGAGCCGGGGTTTATACGGCTTCCAAGGGTGGCGTATCCGCCATCACCCGTGCTGCGGCGGTCGATTACGGACATCTGGGCATCCGGGTCAATGCGATCAATCCGGGATATATATTAACCCCCATGAGCGAGCAGTTTTTAAACAATCCCGATTATCAGAATTATTTATTTGCTATAATTCCATTAAAAGCCTATGGTCTGGCACAAGATATCGCAGATGCCGCCCTATTCTTAGCTTCCGATGAAGCCAGATATATTACGGGTATTAACCTGCCGGTGGATGGTGGAACAACAATAAAATAATGTTGTCTTTATAATGAATTTGGGTCAAATTAGAGTTCATTAAAGATTTGCAAATTATATTCGTGTAAAAGGCTTTCATTTGCCAATAAACTTGCATTAATTACTTGAATACCATCATCATTTTTCCGGAAATTTCAAGTTTTCAGAAAGAAAACACATAGTGAAATCATTGAGGCCTCATGGCTTAAGCCGACTACCGTGCCCTTTCAAGGATTTGCCTAATTGGCTATATCCCTTGTAATAATATACCACACTTATGGTCATAAAAATATGGCTGATATCATTATAGTTAAAATACGTATGCAAACTCCACTTCATTGCATGGCACAACGCGGCCAACAACCCCCAAAAAGTGGCAACAAATACATGGATCAGTGCCTTGTCCTTACTTTGTTGATATACGTATAACGCAAAGCAGAATACGACGACAAACAGACCGTAAAAGGCGTGTATCTCAACAAATAGAAAGTTGAAGGTCAGAATGGACAACAACATGAAAACCGCTATTTCGAAATAATTAAATTTGCTGAAAAACCGACCAAGACCGGGCCTCATATATAACCGTCCGTGAATAATAGCCGATCTCTCCAACATGGCAACTCCCACCATACTGATGTACCATCCGGGTATCTTTCCCCAGATACCGGTATAATGCAGCAAAGCATGGCCAACAACCCCGCCAACAAAGGTGCCCATGGCTATCCACAAGAAAAACAATCGTGCATAGTACAATACCTTCTCGTTACTACCTTGTTTCTTTAAACGGGATGCTGCCCACCACGCTGTTATAGCAATGATTAAGTTGGTCAGAACGGTTATGGGTTCCAGAATAATAATATCCCATATCCGGATGGATGGCATTATTGAGGTATCTATGGCAGAGCGGGCAATGTGGAATAATATCATATATTCAGCATAGCTATTTTATGGTAAACGTAAATTGTAGCTAATTTGACAAAAAGGATTGAAGAATATTTATGCTTTTTTGAAAAATAATAGTGTTAATGTCATACAATTAATTACTTATTCCTACAGGCTTTTCTAATTTTGATTTTAAATAGGAGCCTTTTTGGTGTTACTTCTTTTATAATATTATAACGAAATTGATATCGAAAAACTATTGTCAAAGAATAAATGATTCTTTTGTAAAGACAAATGAGCCCCATCAACCATTCCGTGTAAATTTTTGCATTATGAGACACATAATTTATATTACCATAATCAACCTTTGTTTTACTTCATTAGGTCTTAGTCAAAAAGTAGAGTTGACTCCTTTGTATAATACAATAGGAATAAAAATAACCGAATACGGATCAGCCGACAGTTGTTCTATTCTTTATAAGTCTTCGGGAGAAGAAACCTGGAAGTCAGCCTTTCCGCCCAATAAAGTCGTTATATCAGGTATCGATCAATGGAGGGGATGTCTATTCCTTTTACAAGAAAACTCTGTTTATAATATAAAGATCACACTATGGGAGGGTCAGACCAGTACTGACTTACCGATATTGAATTCGACGACTCTTCTTTCTCCAAATATCACTCCCACTCAAAATGTGAAGTGGGTGTCCCCAAGTGGACAAGGAGATTTTTCAAAGAAAAATCCCGGCAACATCACCCAATTATTTTCATCTAAACAAGTTACCTTTGGTACGACTATAATGCTCATGGATGGGATTTATAAAGTAAGTGAACTGAGATTGACGCTTAGTACAGATTGTACGGAAGGGACGCCCATCATCCTAATGGCAGCTCAGGGAGCTCACCCCATAGTTGACGGCGGCGTGGTTATAAATAAAACATGGACTTTACATTCTACGGTTCCAAACTTATATTTCACGTCACTTCCTAGCAATTCCAACTTTTCGAATATTTGTCTATTGGGAAATAAAGCCCTTTACCCATATCCGGCGTTATATCCGGATCTAGATGCCGGAAAATATAACCTTAAGACATTGAACTTCGGCTATGATGGATTTGTCCGCAATGAAAATTATATTTGGATTAAAACTCAGGAAGGTATCAATCCCAATGATTCTACTGTCACTGTATCCAATGCCAATCGATTTATAACAATAACAGGGAACTATACCTCAGCATATCTGAAAGTAAAGGGAATAACATTTCAGCATTTTGGCAAGCCGAATAATGTCAATCTTGAAATTCTTCCCGATTTAGGCATAGTAGTTAAAGCGGATAAAGCTCTTGTCTTTGACATTCGGGCTGTTAATCACATATTATTCGATAGCTGTAATTTTAAATACAATAATGGAACCCTCAGGTTTAATTATACCTGTAATGATATCACAATTGAACACTGCACCTTTAAAGAAGAAATAGGAAAGTGGACACATGCAATGATTAAAAAATCAAATAATTATACTGTCACCGAACATGCTTCCTGGGCGAGACAATTGGAGAGTGAAGCTATCTTTCTAGCTCAAGGCAAATCCATTGTAATCAGAAATAACCTGTTTGATGGATCCAATTCCGGCATAGAAGGAGATATTAATACCGGGCTGCATGAAGATATCGATATCAATGATAACTTGTTTACAGACAACTACGATGCCTTGGAATGTGATGGCCTTTGGACTAATATACGGGTGTGGAACAATGAAATGATACGTCCGATGTCCGCCATTTCAGCCGCACCGCCGGCTATAGGTCCGAGATATTTTTATAGAAACGTTTTTCATGGTATGAAAGGTCGTAGAAATGAAGCGGATGACACCCCTTTCAAAGGATGCGATAATGACAAAAACATACCGGTCAGCAATAGTGTTGGCCTAAAAACCAATATAGGGGTCAATGCTACTTTGAAAGGAGATTTGTTTTTCATCAATAACACCTTTCACGCCATCGACAGCCTGGGCTTTATCTTTACCCCATGGACTTCAGAATGGCGTAAAGCAATCTTTATTAATAACAGTTATTCACATGCCAACGGCACACTGTTCCATTATATGAATCTGGCAAGCAAAGATCAGAATAGCGACTTCCAACTCACTTCGATCAACGATAATTATTATTCCTATAAAAATTCTGAGCCTGTAGCAAGAATCAGATATATCAATGGTCAAGCTGCTTGTACTCAAGTGAATTCAGTAGCAGATCTGCAAAGTATCCTTTCAGAAATATCCACCAGTCCCAATATCCTTATAAGTAATCCTACACATTGGAATCCGGAGTTCTCTAATATGGACAAAGGAAGATTTGAGCTCGAAAGAAATAGCCCTCTAATAGATGCAGGAATAGCTATACCCGGGTTCTATGATTTTGAAGGGCTGAGACCTGATATTGGTGCCAAAGAGAGCAAATACACTGTTGCGACTCACTTAGTCCCGGAACAACCAATTATATGTAAAGTGTATCCCAACCCAACTTGGGAAGGAATTAACATAGAAATTGCCGAAGAAAACGAACTACACGGTATCCTTTTGAATAATGAAATGGGACAAATCGCATTTAAATCCAAAGATTTGACAGGCAATAAATACTTCATTAATCTAAATAATGTATATGAAGGTGTTTACTTCCTTACACTTTATACCAGACAAGGTATCGTCAGAACTAAAATTGTTAAATTATAACTGTTGCTTATTGTCTATTTTTCTATCAATTCCTTTACAAGGTCGCCCTTTTCATTCAGAATTTGAAAATGTGGAACATCGTCTGTACCTATGTATAGCTTTATTCTGTCCCGCCCATATACATCCTTGATAAAGACCCCGGTTTGATTGTCAAAATTTTTCCCGGTAAACAGCCGATCTGCACCGATAGGTAAGCCCCCATTCATGTTGATCAGGATGTCCTCCATTTTTTCTTCATCCGTAACTCCGACATTTTTCAAAGAATCTATTACGTGTATAAGCCGCGGTAGCGTTATCGTATTGGATCTATCCCATAAGTTCATTCCATATTTTTGTTTACCTGATGGAGTGCGCATATATTGCATTTGCATGATTTGGTCATTTTTATATTGATCAAATGACAAAACCATGCCTGCCCCTTCCTTTTCACTACCATCATATAGCAGTCCCCCAACTTCATCTCCCTCTTTATTAAAGAAAATCATGCCTGCCGGACGCTCCCTTTGCTGAAATGTTGTTCCATTCATCATCCCGGAATGTTGTCTTTCTGAATTGCTCAAAACCATCGCCAACTTACCATCCGGATCAACAATATTTATCCTTTCGACTGTTATTTCGTCAAACTTGTTCTCTGGCTTCGATTCACTAAAGCCCGTCAAAACCATATATCCGAGAATCATGGTTGTTGTGATAGCATATACTTTGATAAAAAAATCTTTGTTGTTCATCCTTTAATATTTTAGTATTATTTACAATGTCTATTATACAAATATACAGAATTCAGCAGCAAATGTTTTGAAAAGCCGTCTAATACTGATTATGAGGGACGTCCCGATATAGTAGCCGTTTAGACCAATTTGGTAGGTCTATTACGGATATCCTTTCGGTATTATTCGCCGTCCTTGAGCTCAGCACATATAGTACCTATAGACTTTACTAAAATAAATTCTTCAAAACCCAATTTATCATTTATAAAAGCCTATAACGGCCTCCCTCAATGGCAACAAACTGTACTTCTCTTATATCAGGTGTGTCCGAAACAATAGTCTCTCCCGCTGCGTCCACTATCTTTTTATGAGCAGGCAATAAAATCCGGCAAATCGTATTTTGGCTTGATATGATTTCGGCTTGTTCTATTTTTCCACCATTCCATTTCATATTGACTTCAAATCCACCTCTTGCTCTTAGTCCATAGATACTACCTCGCTGCCAATCGGGATCATTAGGCAATGCCGGCAAAAGTCGTATCTCCTCATCTATGCCGTGACTTTGAAGCAGCATTTCAACAATTCCCGCAGTACCGCCAAAGTTGCCATCAATCTGGAACGGAGGATGGGCACAAAACATATTGGCATACGTGCCGCCGCCACCCATTTTTATCCCCTCCCCATCTACCGGATTCAACAGTCCTTTTAATAATGTAAGAGCATGATCACCATTGCCCAATCTTGCCCAAAAATTTATTTTCCAGGCTTTGCTCCAGCCTGTCCCACCATCACCTCTTTGCATCAAGGTCTGCTGCGCTGCCCTAGCCAGATCAGGCGTATGCCATGGCGTGATTTCATCATAGGGGTGCAGTCCATATAAATGCGATACATGTCGGTGATGGGGCTCTGCATCTTCCCAGTCATCGAGCCACTCATTGAGGTCGCCTGCTTTGCCAATTTGATTGGGAGCCAACTGTAACACTGCCTCCTTTAATTCATTTCTCCATTCTTCATCGACTTTTAAAATATACGAAGCCTTGATGCAGGCGTTGAATAGCTCACGCCCTATTTGCATATCCATTGTCGGCCCCATACATGTATTGCCGATATAACCATCCGGCGTTTTATAAGCATTTTCAGGTGAATTGGAAGGTGCTGTCACCAAATAGCCGTGATGGGGCTCCTTTATGAGAATGGATTGTAGAAATGTCGCTGCACCCTTCATTACAGGATAATATTGTCTCAAGAACTTTTCATCTCTTGTGAATCGATAATGCTCCCATATATGTTCACACAACCAGGCTCCACCCGTAAGCGTAGAACCCCAGTCTGCCCCCTCACCCGGCGAGGTGTAAAACCATGGATTGCTGATGACATGGGCGACCCAACCGTCTGCACGGTAATAGGCATCTGCTGTTTTTCTTCCATTTTTCACCAAATTCAACGTAAATCGATGAAGCGGCTCCGTCAGCTCAGAAAGGTTGGTCACCTCGGCCAACCAGTAATTCATCTGGATATTGATATTGAGATGATAATCACCATTCCAAGGCGTTTGATATTCTGCCGCCCATAATCCTTGTAGGTTGGCCGGTATCAAGCCTTGCCTAGATGAAGAGATAAACAAATATCTTCCATAATTAAAATACAATACCGGCAACTGTGGGTCGCTTGCTCCATTACTGTAATTTATAAGCCGCTGATTGGTCGTTAACCGGCTCATATCCACATCTCCGGTCATTTGCCACCTACAACGATTAAATAGTTTCCGGTAAGCCGATTTGCTGTTTTGAAAGGCGGTGTCGAAAGAGATATCTTTGCAATCCTGCAAATACTGATGAGCTTTTTCCAATACGTCCTCCGACGATAATAATCCCGTATCCCAATCATAATTTGTAACAGAAGAAATCTTTATCCAACACTCCGTGGCTCCTTCTATTATAATTTTTCTCCCATCGGTAATCACCTTTCCCTCCATGATGACAGGCTCTATTACCGTAGCATACCGCATCCCCTGGTCTTTGGCTGAAGGAAGCTGTCCTAACATGATAATCTTATCGTCCTGTACAAAAACTGAAGCATTTTCTTTTCGATGCAAGGAAAGGGAGAAGTTCAAATTTCTTTTCTCAGAAGAGGATAATTTTACCCAAATGATGTCATGGACAAAGTCAGCAAAACATTCTTCTTTAACACGTTGCCCATTTCGAAGGAATGAAGTCGTGGCTTTGCCTTCTTCAATATTGAGGAAGCGCTCATAGTCTGTAGTTGCTGGTGTGCTGTCTTTCCATTGGATTAATAAATCTCCAAGTATCTGATAACAGCCATATTTTTCATTTCCCCCATTGCCAAAGCCCGAACCGCTTCCCTTTGCGACAAAATGTTCCTGTAGCAATTGCTGTGCCTCCTTGTTTCTTCCGACCAATAACAAGGCCTGTATCGGTTTTAAATATTGCCAGGCGCTATTCCTGTCTGCTTCTTGCGGCCCACCACTCCATAGTGAAATTTCATTGAGTACAATTCTCTCCGTCTTTGTGTCGCCATACATCATAGCGCCCATCCTACCGTTGCCCAATGGCAGACTCTGTGTATAATGTTTGGCTTCCCGATCAAATCGGATGGTGACATCGCCTTGCTGTGCATAAAGTCCGGTTACAAAAAATAATATAAAAACAAGTAATGCCGAAGAGCTGTATTTCAGTATTCTTATTTCCTGTTTCATTTCTGTCAATAGCATTGATAAAATTACAAAATATTCAATATTTACCGATATTTGAGTATGTATGAAGTCTTATTTCTGAAGTATTTTCTCCTATATAGACAAACCTTTCTACATTCCTTATTGTTGATGTAAACAAGCGTGAAGCAATACATCTTGAATCCCGTGTTTTTTACATCCATTTGTTCTTCATGTGTGCGTTGTTTGGAGGCAGTTGACAAAGAGTTGTAATTGGAACAAATAATCACTGTTTATGTAAGAAAATTAACTTTTAATTCAACATGGAAACACTTTTTATTAAAAATATGGTGTGCAACCGCTGTATTATGGCGGTACAAAATGAATTGGACAAACTCGGACTTATTGCAAAACAGGTAACTCTGGGTGAGGTAGCGTTAGAGAATGAACTTAATCAGGAGTTAAGAGTTAAGCTGGAAGGCGCATTGACTTCATTGGGCTTTGAACTCGTTGACGATAAAAAAAGTCGCCTCATAGAAAAAATCAAAAATGTCATCATTGACCTGGTGCATTATCAGGACAACGACACTACGACCAATCTCTCAGAGCTGTTGAGCAGCAGTCTTCATCACGACTACAGCTATTTGTCCAACCTCTTTTCAGAAGTGGAGGGGACAACCATAGAAAAGTATTTTATCGCCCAAAAGATTGAAAAGGTAAAAGAACTTTTAGTCTATGATGAATTGTCCTTGAGTGAAATCGCATTCCGACTGAATTATTCAAGTGTGGCTTATCTAAGCAATCAATTTAAAAAAGTGACCGGTCTGACACCCAGCCATTTCAAACAAATTAAAGTGGAAAAAAGAAAGCCGCTGGATCGGGTGTAACATGGATCGACTAAGGACTAAGACCAATAAATGGAAAAGACATACGAAAAAAATTGATTAAACTTTTATTGATCAAATTTGTATTGAATATGGAATATGTGTTTTGATAATATGTACCGTAACGACTACCGATTGCTTGGCTTTTTCAAATATTCTTAAAAATGAAAACAGGATTTTTTAAGCTGAAATCCAATGCAAAAAAAGTAGGCTCTGAAATACATTCCGATATTTTTCTCATAAAATAAAAAATTATAATGCGCGAATTTTGTTTTTTAATGTTGGCTCTCTTCTTTTCTGTTGCCGGATATAGTCAGGTTGCTAAAAATTTGGATCAAAAAATCAATCCCGATAAAAAATTAATGACAGTAGATGCATCCTGTGGAGAGTGCAATTTTGATTTGGCTGGCACTTCATGTGATCTCGCCGTCAAAATAGATGGCAAGGCTTATTATGTCGATGGTGTTGCTATCGATGAATTTGGGCATCCGCATGGTAAAAACGGCTTTTGCGTAGCGGTAAGGAAGGCCGAAGTTCAAGGTGAAGTAGTTAATGACCGCTTTAAAGCCAGTTATTTCAAGCTGCTCAAGCCTAAGAAAGCTGCCAAGACCGGAAAGTAAATAGAGTCCTAATATACGGACTACACTCTTTTCATCATGATAATATCGATTGGATATTCGTAATAGTTCAATTACATTGGTCTAAAAGGATATCCTTTCGGTAACTACACAACATTGATTTCCATAATATTGATATTCTGATTGTTGCGATTTAGTTAGATGTAATTCAACAATCGAGGTTTTACAATAACGAAAAGTGCTGATTATGAGGATCCCGAAGTGTGAATCGTTTCAATGGTTTCTTTATAATTCCAGTAAATACTAATATTCAACAAGATCAAATAAGAAACGAAGATCAACGACCTCGCAAATTATCAATTATTTGCCTCTAAAACTTCTGCCCCTGTTGTTTGAATTTCCTGTTCTTGATTTCTTCGAAGATGACACATTATGACTTTTTGGGTCATTTGTTTTTTTATCAGTCGGTTTTTTTTCTTTTTGAACTGCTCTGTTGTTAGAATCTCGTTTTTGAACAGTCAAATCAGCTGTATGAAAAGGATGGTTGGTAACTACCGGGATTTTTTTTCCGATTAGTTTTTCGGTATTTTTTAAATTCAAAAGATCAAAACCATCCACAAAAGAAAGTGCTTTTCCTGAAGCCCCGGCTCTACCTGTTCTGCCAATACGGTGGACATAAGTCTCTGAAACATCTGAGAGTTCAAAGTTAATCACAAAGTTGAGGTCGTCTATATCAATTCCTCTTGCTGCTATATCGGTGGCAACTAACACTCTTGTTTCTCCCGATTTAAAGTTGTTTAATGCCTTCTGACGGGCATTTTGAGATTTATTTCCATGAATAGCTTCTGCAGATATTTTCGCTTTCTGTAACTTTCGGACAATTTTATCAGCACCATGTTTAACCCTTGAGAATACGAGTACCGAATCGGAAATATCATTTTTCAGAATATGAATCAATAAATCCAATTTGTCATTTTTTTCTACAAAATATACAGATTGTTGAATGGTTTCTGCTGTAGAAGATACAGGCGTCACCTCCACTATAATAGGTTGATGCAGCATAGCATTTGCCAACTTCTGTATTTCATCTGGCATAGTAGCCGAGAATAGAAGGGTTTGGCGTTGTGGGGGTAGTAGCTTGATAATCCGTTTTACGTCATGTACAAAGCCCATGTCCAACATTCTATCGGCTTCGTCCAACACAAATATTTCCAACTGCTTTAGACTGATAATTCCTTGAGCGATAAAGTCTAACAACCTGCCTGGCGTAGCCACCAAAATATCAACCCCTTTTCGTAAGGCAACTTCCTGTGCATCTTGCTTAACTCCACCAAACACAACCAAATGTTTCAAGTGCAGGTATTTGCCATACGCTTTTATATTGTCTTCTATCTGTATTGCCAATTCGCGTGTGGGCGTTAGTATCAAGGCTTTAATACTCCTATTTCTTTGAGATTGTTCTGAAAGGTTTTGGAGAATAGGAATAGCAAATGCTGCCGTTTTGCCGGTACCGGTTTGTGCACAGCCAATTAAATCTTTGCCTTTTAATACTTCGGGAATTGCTTGCTCTTGTATCGGTGTTGGCATGGTGTAACCTTGTTCTTCGATGGCTTTCAGAATAGGTTCTATGAGACGTAAATCAGTAAATTTCAAATATCTTAATTATAATACAGGATCTCCGGAACGAAAATCCAAGGTGCAAAGGTAATTAATTTGCTTATATGCTGCACGGCAATTCTCCATTTTCCATTCTCCATTCACACCTTATACTCCTTTATACTTCTCCACAAACGCAATAATCTTCTGAAAAACACTTTGCTTCTTGGTTAAATACTGCGGATTAAGCGGACTCATCCTCGGTAATATCTCATTCAAATCGGTACCGCTCTCGGTGGCATAACCCTTTCTTAATGCATTGGATAAATATCGTTTGGCGGCATCTTCATTTAGATTTTCTGCTTGAATCAATGCTGCCACTTCTTGTTTTTGCACCGCTTGAGCATACAAGAAAAATGCTTCTATAACATCGGCTTTGTCTTTAATTTCATTCAAATCGGTTAGATTGATAAAATCCACTACCAAACTTTCTTTGGCTCTGTTACCTATGCTGGCACGAATGATGCGACGCACCTCATCAATTAAAGCATCTTTGTCTTTGGTGTTTTTATTTTTTTCAAAAATCAGTTCTAGGATATAATCTAAATTGATTTCTTGCGATTTCAATAAATCGACTTCAAATATCACCTCGTTCCAGTCTATACCCGAGTCTTCTTTTTCCTGATTGTTTCTCTGGTTTCTGAGCCACTCTCTGATGTCGTTGTAGGTAGAGCGATAATCTTGATTTTCTCTATCGGTCAAGACCTTGACCACTTGCATGGCTGCTATGTCATCATCGTGTATAAAATGGGTTTCTTTAAATTTATCCAGAGCCTCCGTATCGTTTATATCAATGTGCTGCAAGGCTTTCAGGTGACTAAACTCATCGTAATTTTGCAAAATATTTTCTAAGCGCAAGTATTCGCCAAATAGCTTTGCAAATTCTTTTTTGTCTTGCTCTGTATGGATTTCTGTTGGATTGGGGAATTTCTCATTCAGCTCCTTTACCACTTCTTTGTAACCTCTTTTGGCTTCGCCACTTGCGATGTCGATAAAGCCTTCCAAATATTCTTTATAGCTTTTTTCCAGCACTACATTTTTGGTATTTGCATCGCCAAAAAGGGTAATGGCATCAATGGTGGCTTGTTCCAAATCTCTAAAAGTTACAATGTTGCCAAAGGCTTTGGTGGCGTCGTAAATACGGTTGGTGCGAGAAAATGCCTGTATCAATCCGTGGTAACGCAGGTTTTTATCTACAAACAAAGTATTTAAAATGGGTGCATCAAAACCGGTGAGGAACATCCCTACTACAATCAATAAATCTACTTTTTCTTCTGGAGGTAGTTTTTTCTTATCATTATCTTCTCCTTTAACGCGTTGTGAAAGATTTTTGTAATAATTCTCAAACTCTTTACTATCAACACTATAGCTGGTTTTAAACATCGCATTGTAATCATTGATGGCTTTGCTCAAAAACTCTTTGGCGCTGCTATCCATGGCAGTTGTTTCCATACTTTCATCTTGTATGTCACCGATGGCATTTTGCTCTTCGTTGGCTGCAAAGGAGAAGATGGTGGCTATTTTCAGCGGTTTTTGGTTAGGCAGATTGCCATCCGACCCTGCGTTCTGCAAATTGTTCAGTTCTTCGTAATACAATTTAGCGGCATCTACACTGCTCACGGCAAACATGGCATTGAAACCGGAATTGCCCACTTGGTTGCGGTGAGTTTTGAGCCTGAAATTCTTCAATATATACTGCGAAATTTCTTTGATACGGTTGGGGTGCAACAATGCTGTTTTGGTTTCGGAAGCGCTTAGTTTCTTTTCGTCTATTTCGGTTTCTAAAGCTGTAAACTGCGGACGCACATTGTTGTAATCCACCTTAAACTTCAGTACTTTATCGTCTCTGATGGCATCGGTAATCACATACGAATGTAATTCTCTACCAAATACGCTTGCGGTGGTTTCGTCGCCCATTGCATTTTCAGGAAAAATAGGCGTTCCTGTAAAACCAAATTGA